>NZ_JAUBQD010000015.1:30488-117444 GCF_036701085.1 Microcoleus sp. Pol7_A1 | reverse complement strand
TTCAGATAGCACTCAGTTTTTTCGCTTCTGTGCTTTATTGCGTAAGCATCCCTATTTAAAAACTGTCCGGAGTATTGTAAGTTAGGAAATCTCAATATTTTTCGGTACTCTAGCTTACCACTCATAACCGTGTTCTTTTCCCCATTGTATCCACGCTAGGGCCATTTGCTTCATCCGGCCGCGCTGTTCTGGTTTTACCGGGTTGTCACCAGTAATTGCCCTCAACGCCCAAAACCAATGGTCTGGCTTTTGTTCTAGGTCACGCAAAATCAAGGGGATAACTGGCTGTCCCATGCCGATAATTCTCTGATAAGCTTGGTGCATTGATTTCTGTGTAACTAATGATAGCATCCCCGTTTCGAGGCGCCATTCTTCGGCGAACTTCTTAAACTCTGCTTCTAGTTCTACCTTGCTTTTAATCGGGAAGTCATCAGCAGGAATTCCTGAAGGCAACAAATATACTTTTAAAACATCCTTGGCTTTTGATGCCGATTCTAAAAAGCTATTCGGCATCAACAAGCTATTAAGCTTTTCACAAAATCGCTCTTTTTCTTCGGTTGATAAGTTAGAGAGCTCTTCAAATTCATCAACAGCCGCAATAAGCTCATCTGCTAGTTCTTCCACCGTCCAAGCATAAGTTTTCTTTAAAGCATATATAGGAATAATACTCTCTAGTATATTGACTAAATCATCATGGTTCGTGTTTTCTACCTCAGACTCTACGTTTCTGACTAAATCATCAATAGGCAACGCAGGGACTGTTTGTCTCAACGCAGTTAAAATAGCCTGAAACACTGAGTTGTCCAAGGCTATAATTTTTTCGATGCCGGATTGATATTGGCGATGTATTTTTAAAGAAGGCATATTAGTTTTCTTGTCTTTGCTAAGAGAAGTTTAATTAAGACTAATTGGCTTACTTATACGTTCATTATAACACCCTTTCGATCGTAAAAATGTAGGGACACGGCAGTGCCGTGTCCCTACCCAATATCTGTACTTCTTACTCAAATTATCACATTTTGCTGATAATTCTCTGCACGATTTCCACGCCTGTTACTGCTTGCCAGCCAAACAGCCCTAATAGCACAATATTCAGAAAGATGTGAGTGTTTCTGGCCAAATCATTGCCTTTTTGCATCAAAGGAGTCAGCGAGGCTGCGATCGCAATTATTGCCGTCATTCCCAATCCTGCTAGCAAGTGGGAGCCGACAAATAGTTTGCCGTTGTTGATGTAGGTGACAGCCATACCGCCGATCGCCCCCGTTACCATCAACGCTAGCAGCAAAGAACCCATTTGGTGGTGCTTGATGTTGAATTTGCCCTTAATTAACTCTTTTTTGACTTCGCCTTCCGCGCTTCTGGTACGGCGGATTTGCAGGCCGAGATACAAAGCATACAATGAGATTGCCAGCAATACCCACATTAAAACTGGGTGGAAGAATTGGCTCCAAACTTTAACTGACTGAGGAATTTCGAGATTCATAGTGTTCTGAGGATTAGCAAACATACTTCATAAAACTTAGCATACCAGTCAGGCCGTCTCATGCGACGGTAAAAATATACGGGATGAGACACTATTATGCCTGCCACTAAACAAGACGCTTTATTGATTCAAGCCGCCAAGACCGGCAACATTATTCACGTCCAAGCTTTACTCGCTAAGGGAGTTGACGCTAACGCCAAAGACTCTGAGGGGACGACGGCTTTGATGTTTGCGACCCAAAAAGGCTATACGGAAATCGTGCGTATTCTACTAAACAATGGCGCTAATGTCAATCAAGCGAGCAGGCGTTTTGGGCTGACGGCTTTGATGCTGGCGGCGGCTCACAAACAGCCTGATTCTGCACGGCTGTTGTTAGCTGCGGGTGCTGATGTTAATGCTAAAAATGATGATGGAAGTACGGCTTTGATGGCGGCTTCTCTGAAAGGTGATATCAATGTTGTGCGGCTTTTAGTTGATGCTAATGCTGATGTAAATGTCCGAGATAAAGATGGAGATTCGGCTCTAAAAATAGCTGCTTTGTCCGGTCATCTAGCTGTTGTTAAAGCTTTGGTGGATGCGGGTGCGGTTGCTGACAATTCTATGCTGTTTTTAGCTGTCCGTCAAGGTAGCGCAGAAATTGTGGGAATTTTGCTCAATTGTGGGGCGGATGCTAATGTTAAAAATCTAGAGAGCAAAACTGCTTTGATGCTGGCTGCGACAGCGGGAAATTTGGCTGTTGTCCAGGCGCTGTTGGCTGCTGGTGCTGATGTCGAAATTCGCGACAAAGAGGGCGAAACAGCTTTAACTTTGGCTGCGGATTCCGGCAATACTGATGTGGTGCAAACTTTGCTTGGTGCGGGTGCTAATGCGAATGTGAAAAATGGAGATGGGGGCACGGCTTTGATGGCCGCTGCTGCTGGGGGAAATTTGCCGATCGCCCATATCTTACTCGATGCGGGCGCCGATATCAACGCTAAGGATAAAGATGATGAAACTGCTTTGAATTTTGCCGTGGTTGAAGGCTGCGAAGATGTCGTGGAATTGCTCTTAAACCGAGGTGCTAGTGTCGGTTCTAGAAATCGGTTGGGCGATACGCCTTTACTGGTGGCGGCAGTTCACGGCCATAGTGCGATCGTATCGGCTTTGCTGCAAAAAGTAAACTCAAATCGGGATGAGTTTCTGAATGCGAAAAACTTTGGGGAGACTGCTTTGACGCTGGCTGCTTTTCACGGACATACCGAGACGGTGAAGGCTTTGCTTGACGGCGGTGCAGATCCCAATGTCCCGGCGGATTTGGGGAAAACGGCTTTAATGAAGGCGTGCGATCGCGGTTATGTGGCGATCGTCCAATTATTAGTCGAAAAAGGTGCAGATGTCAACTTGCTCGATGATTCGGGCGCAACAGCTTTAATGTGGGCCGCACATCGGGGTTATGCTGAGGCAGTAAAAATTTTAATTGCTGCTGGTGCAGAACTAAACCATAAAAATTCGGGAAATTATACAGCTTTAATGCTGGCTGAGTTCAAACGTTATTCCAGTGTGGTGAAATTGCTCAAAAGTGCTGGAGCACAGCAGTGATATCGCGGGTTTGGGGCGGGTTTATTTAATCTATCTGTACTTTTTAAGGATATTGACAAACCCGCCCCGAGGGGTTTATTGAGTTAATTTACCCCTTTAATTTTGAGTCCGCGCGGGCTAAATTTGTTTGTATAGTAGCGGTTTCAACCGCCGATTTTTCTAGGAGTATTAACCCTAATTTTGCTTTACCTCAATTTGCTTTGCGCACCCAGCCGTTAATAGTAAAGCGACTATCAGCAAAAGCTTTCGAGGGACAGCTAACTCGCAAAACTTCGTGCATATACCGACTAAGAAAAAATACGATGCTGTTATTGCGAGGCTCAACGGTTCTAAATGTCTCGTCTGCAACATAGAAATTGTTCTCAATTTTGCTGTCATAAATCAGCAATTCACCTCCAGAAAAAGCTTTGGGTTCTCGATTGAAATAGTAAACGTAAGTAAAAAATCTGGTTGCGGTATCTGGAGATCCGCTGTCGTTGTGAAGTTTGTAAAAGTTGTTGTCGTTGTGCATGGTTAACTGAGCTTCTATTTCACCAAGCGGAAATGAATGAATATTTAATTTGCGCAGCACGTCGGGGAGAATTGCTTTGATGCGATTAACCATCAGTTCCGAAAATTCGGGGAACGAGTGAAGTACCATCGAACGGCGGTAATCTTCGGCATTGGTTGAGGTGCTGGTACTCACAAATTCTGATTCTTTTGCTAAAACATATTTGATGAGTTTGTTCTTTTCTGCGGATGTCAAAAAGTTGTCAATTTGGGCGTAGCGTGATATTAAGTCATCATTTACAGGTGGCGCAGGGGCGGGAATTTCAGCGGCGGGAATTTCTACGGGAATTGCAGGCTGCTGCGGTTGCAGTTGCTGCAAGTAAATCGGGGGTTCTGTGACTAACCCGACTAGGTGTTCGCCGGGAAAAGAAAGGGCGGAACGCCCTTCGTCTATGGGGATTTGAAATAAGGTGGAAAAACCGGGTGTTTGTTGAGTGCGATCGACTAATGTTTTGACAAGGCTGTGTAATAAAGGTGTGTCGGATTTGAGGGTGACGGTGCACTGATGTCCGCCAGTAAGCAGGATTTTGACTTTTACGTCTTGAGGTTTAATTTGCTGTTGAATTGTGGTATTCATAGCCGTTAGTTATAGAAGAAGGAAAAAGGAAGAAGGAAGAAGGAAGAAGGAAGAAGGAAGAAGGAAGAAGGAAGAAGGAAGAAGGAAGAAGGAAGAAGGAAGAAGGAATAACAAAAATTTAATCATTGCTTGAGGGCGGGTTAGAAGCCCATCCCACAAGAGAATTGACTCTTTGTGGAACAGGCATCTTGTTTGTTCGTGAGAGATACCTAAGATGTCATTACTACACTACGAACTTAATTAATGCAAGAAGTGGCGGATGTCGGTGAAAACCATTGTGATTCCGAGTTGGTTGGCTGCTTCAATGGAATCTCGATCGCGCATACTTCCGCCTGGTTGGACGATCGCAATTATTCCCGCCTCAGCCGCAGTTTTGACTGAATCGTCGAAGGGGAAGAAACCATCGCTAGCCAAAATCGCTCCTTTGCTCTTCTCTGCTGCTTGTTCCAATGCTAGTTTAACCGATCCCACGCGATTCATTTGTCCGGCGCCGACACCGATTGTAGTGCGCTCGCGCGTCACAACGATCGCATTTGATTTGACGTGTTTTGCTACTTTCCAAGCAAACAGCAATTCTTCCCACTCTCCCGCCGTCGGCTGTTTCTCAGTAACAGTCCGCCATTTGCTAGTTTCTTCTACTATATTATCTGACTCTTGCACCAGCAAACCGCCTGCAATAATTTTAACAGTTTGTGGCGGCCCTTGAGTCAAATCGGGCAAAATTAATACTCTAACTTTCGCCTTTTTCTTGATAATTTCTTCTGCTTCTGGTTCGCACCCCGGGGCGACGATACATTCTAAAAATGTTTGAGTTAAGGCCGTTGCGGTAGCAGCATCAATCGGGCGGTTGAGGGCGACAATTCCGCCGAAAGCTGAGACTGAATCGGTGTCGAAGGCTTTTTGATACGCTTCAGAAATAGTTGTTCCCAAGGCTGTACCGCAAGGATTTGTATGCTTCAGAATAGCGGCGGCGGGGGTGTCGGGGAATTCTACGATTAGCCGCCTTGCTGCTTCTAAATCTACTAAATTATTGTAGCTTAATTCTTTGCCTTGCAGGATGGTGCTAGTCGTCCAGCCTGTCGGTATACTTCCGCTTTGATACCAGGTGGCGGCTTGATGGGGATTTTCGCCGTAGCGGAGAGTTTGCCACTCTTTGCCTGATAAATTAAACTGCTCTGGTAGCGAAGATTCTTCAGCGGATTGGCTGCTGAGATAAGTTGCGATCGCGCGATCGTAGTTGGCTGTATGTTTGAAAGTTTCCAGCGCGCATCTTTGCCGGAATTTCAAGGAGGCTTCCCCGCCGTTTTGCCGCATTTCTGCTAAATAAGTATTGTACTGTTCGGGGTCGCACAAAACTGTCAAATGAGCGTGGTTTTTGGCTGAAGCTCTCAGCAGCGCCGGCCCGCCGATATCTATCTGCTCTATTGCGTCGGTTAGCGTTACTCCCGGTTTAGCAATTGTCTCTTCAAATGGATACAAATTGACCACAACTAGATCGATCGCCCGAATTTGATTTTCATTTAAATCTGTTAAATCTTGCTGTACATCGCGGCGTGCTAAAATACCACCGTGGATTCGCGGGTGAAGTGTTTTGACTCGACCTCCCAAAATTTCGGGAGAACCAGTATATTCTGCAACTTTGGTGACTGGAATTCCAGCTTCTTTGAGGACAGTTGCTGTCCCGCCGCTGCTAATTATGTCAAATTCAAATTCTTCTACTAGACTGCGCGCTAAGTCGATTAGTCCGGTTTTATTAGATGTGCTCAGAAGTGCTAGACGTGCCATTGGTTTGAAGTTGCGAGCGCAAAAATAGACAGGTTATATTCTATATCAAATTTGGTGGCAGGGACATGATTTGATAAATGCTAATTATGATTATTTTTGAGGATTTAAAGATGAGTTCGCTTATTTTTAACCTTATTTTTTGTCAAAACTATATGATTTTTTATACTGGCCCGTGGCTTCTAAATATTTAGGACTTGCGCGTGGCTCTGGTTATTTTGTCCAGTGCGAGGGGAATTGAAGCCATATCCAGCCTTCACAGTTCGTCTCTCTACGTAAGTGTCAATGTTGTTTAAGTTACTTAAAAAAGCGTAATAGATAATTCGATGGCGATCGCTCTGGAATTTTAACGATGTTTTATGATGAATTCTAAAAGTAATGTGCTAGCATCGGGTGTAAATTGCTCTATCCCTAAATTTGCGGGAACATTGGGCGATGCAACACCTTCATCTAAAAAATAATTTGGTAGGGTTTAAATATGTTTTTTCAAGAAGCCGATTCGGAAAATAAGCTCAGTAATATTAGCAGAAACCATAAAAAAAATGCTCAAAAAAATATGACCAACAGAAGAGACTACCAAGAGATGCCCAAAAAAAGAGCCGAGAATTCGACAGAGGCTAACATTTCCGAAGCTTATAGTCTTAGTTTGTGCGAACTGCAGCAGATGGAGCGATCGATGGAACAGCTAAAGCAGGATTTGAAGGCTAGCGAATCTCGCTTTCGGAATGTGATCGAAAAAAATGCCGACGGCATCGCAATCGTTAACAAGCGAGGACTTGTGTGTTTTGCCAACCCGTCAGCAGAAGCGCTGTTTAACTGCAAAGCAGAGGAACTTTTAGGTCAAGCATTTTTTGGCAATTTGGTAGTAGAAAGTTCAGCTTGCGACATTGAGATGGCCACGGATATTATTCCCCAAGTTGGAAAAACAGAAGTAGCAGGAACTCGCGTCGTGCAAACAGAAGTTGAAGCTATTCGCCAGCAAAAAGCAAATGCTGTAGTAGAAATGCGGGTGGTGGAAACGGAATGGGAGGGAGAAATGGCTTATTTAGCTACGCTGCGGGACATTACCGATCGCAAGCGCGCAGAAGAAATGCTTTGGTTGTACGATCGAGCTATAGCAGCTACTAGCACCGGAGTTACGATTTCTGACGCCACTCACCCAGAACATCCCATTATTTATTGCAATCCCGCATTTGAAAGCATGACAGGTTATCGCCGACAGGAAATTCTCGGAAAAAACTGCCGATTTTTGCACGGAAGCGATACGAATCCGGCGGCAGTAGAAATCATTCGCCAAGCCTTCCAAACAGAAAGCGAATGCAAGGTAATATTAAAGAATTACCGCAAAGACGGAACCGCTTTTTGGAATTGTTTCTCAATATCACCCGTGCGCGATCGAATGGGCAAATTAACTCATTTTATTGGCGTACAGAGAGACATCACTGAGCGCAAACAAGCCGAAGAAGCCTTGCATAATTCCGAAGCACAAAGCAGAGAACAAGCCGCTCAACTAGCAGCCACACTTAACCAACTCAAAACCACTCATTCCCAATTAGTTCAAAGCGAAAAAATGTCTAGCTTGGGATTGCTACTGGCTGGCGTCGCTCACGAAATTAACAACCCAGTCAGCTTCATTTACGGCAATATCGCTCATCTCACAAATTATACTCAAGACTTGTTTCAGCACCTCGAACTTTATCAACAGCACTATCCTAATCCAGTCGCCGAAATTCAAGAGGAAAGAGAAAAAAAAGATCTCGATTTTTTAGCGGAAGATTTACCTAAAATACTGTCTTCAATGAGCGTTGGTGTGGAGCGGATTTGCCAGATTGTGCAGTCGCTGCGGAACTTTTCGCGGCATGACGATTCACAGATGAAACCCGTTAACCTCCACGAAGGTATTGACAGCACGCTGCTAATTCTCAATCACCGGTTGAAAGGGAACGGAGAAAAGCCGCAAGTTCAAATTGTAAAACACTACGGAGAATTGCCGACTGTTGAGTGTTTTGCTGGGCCGATCAATCAAGTTTTTATGAATATTCTCAGCAATGCGATCGATGCTTTAGAAGATGCGAACAGTAGGCAAAATTGTCAAGGAATGCTAGAAAATCCCAGCCAAATTAGGATTGGTACGGAAGTTGTCGGCAATTTTGTAGAAATTAAAATTGCCGATAACGGCCCGGGAATAACTGAGCAAGTCAAACAGCACATCTTCGATACATTTTTTACTACCAAGCCCATTGGCAAAGGCACGGGAATGGGTTTGTCAATTAGCTATCAAATTATTGTAGAAAGACACAAAGGCGAATTATACTGTACTTCGGAATTGGGCAAGGGCACGGAATTTACTATCAGAATTCCGATCGCACCTTAGCGCGGAATGTGCAATCTGCACATTATCAAGGTGATATATAGGCAAACAAGCGAGCGGGACGCTCGCACTCCTAAAAAACGAGAAAAATCGTTTTTTCTCGTTCCCAGACTCTAGCTGGGAACGCATACTTAGAGGCTTTGCATCCCCATTGTAGAGACAATTGTCAGGTGCTTTTCGGCTCACCTTACCCGCATAAATAGCGAATTAAAAAACCTCTGCACCCTCCAACTTCTTAAAAGTTTCCACCTTAGCCCTCGCCGCTTCCCCACAAGTCTTCGGCGTCGGAAACATCTTCCCAGGATTAGCCAAACCTTTCGGATTAAACACCTGACGCACCCACTGCATCGTCTCCAAATCTACCTCCGAAAACATATCCGGCATAAAACACTTCTTGTCAGCGCCGATGCCGTGTTCCCCGGAAAGGCTTCCCCCAACTTTCACGCAAAGCCTGAGAATTTCCCCGCCCAATTCTTCCACCTTTTCCAGCGCACCTTTTACCGAGTTATCGTACAGAATCAGCGGGTGCAAATTCCCATCTCCCGCGTGAAATACATTGGCAATTCGATAACCGTATTTCTCGCTCAAACCCTCAATTTCTTTCAAAACATAAGCCATTTGCGTTCGGGGAATTACGCCGTCTTGCACGTAATAATCCGGGCTGAGATGACCCGCAGCCGCAAAAGCAGCTTTCCGCCCCTTCCAAATTTTTAGGCGCGTTTCCGGGTCGGTTGCCGTGGTGATATTTCGCGCTCCGTTATGCTTACAAATATCAGCAATCCGCTGTTTGTTTGTGGCAACTTCCACTTCTAAACCGTCGATTTCTACGAGGAGAATTGCTGCGGCATCGCGGGGATAACATCCAGTTGCCACCACATCTTCCACAGCATTGATGCTGATGTTATCCATGATTTCCATGCCGCCGGGAATAATACCAGCGCTGATAATATCAGAAACCGATTCGCCCGCTGCTTCTATACTGGCAAAATCCGCTAGGAGAACGCAAATAGATTCCGGCGCTTTGAGAATTCGCAGAGTAACTTCTGTGGCAATTCCTAAAGTGCCTTCGGAACCGACAAATACACCAGTTAAATCGTAACCGGGCATTTCGGAAATTTCGCCACCGACATCGACAATAGAACCGTCGGGCAGTACCAATTTTAATCCTAAAACGTGATTCGTTGTGACTCCGTATTTGAGGCAGTGAACGCCGCCAGAATTTTCGGCAACGTTGCCGCCAATCGAACAAACAATTTGACTGGAAGGATCTGGCGCGTAGTAGAAACCGACGCCGCTAACTGCTTGCGTTACCCAGTTATTAATTACTCCCGGTTGCACGACTACTTGCTGATTTTCTAAGTCTACTTTCAGGATTTTTCGCATCAGGGCAGTAACAATCAGCACGCAGTTTTCTACAGGCAAAGCGCCGCCGGAAAGGCCTGTTCCAGCGCCTCTAGCCACCCAGGGAATTGAGTTGCGATCGCATATTTTGACAACTTGCGCCACTTCCTCCGTAGTTCGAGGCAATACCACCATGGCGGGGCGCTGGCGGTAGCTGGCGAGTCCGTCGCACTCGTAGACAATCAATTCTTCGCGGCGCTGCACGACGCCATTTTTGCCAACTACAGCCTCGAATTCTTTAATAACGGGTTTCCAGTTGCGTTCTGTTTCTACGGCTATCATTAGTGAATTTAATTAGGGAACTATCAATAATATTGTTGCAAACTTTACTATTTTTGTGCAATTATTTTTCTAAGGGTTGCAGTATTGACACAGGGAAGGATCGGCAGTCTCTCGACCGTCGGGAAATACTTTTTCTTTAGTATAACCGCAGTTTTTGCATTTATAGATTGCCGATCGCACTAGCTGAGTCGGAAAATAGCAAAGTTCGCAGGGCAATCCGATTTTCGTCTCAGCAATATCGAATCCCGGCCAACCACACTCCGGGCAGAATTGCTTAAATTTTTTAACTAAATCGAGAGTTGCATTTTCGATGTTTTTCATCCGAGTTGGATTGTACATCGCCCGCATATCTGTTTCGATGTGAACTCGACCAATTGACGATTTTTTTAAACCGGCTGTCACAGCGTCAAAAAGTTGTTTTTCTGTCTTAATGCCCTTGACAATTTCGCCGTTACCGATGGCAGCATCGCCAACTATAACCACCAGTCCATGTTCGGGAAACCCAGCTTTTTTAGCAAAATCATCTGCTTCTTCTATACTGGAAACTAACTGGTGACTGTAGTTAGTTTCTACCGACAAAGATTCGCCGATTAGTTCTAGATTGTTGGCTCGGTCTAATAAAATTACTATTTCTCTGTTAGCTGGAATATACGGCATTATTGGGTGAGGGCCGAAAGTACCTTCGCTGGCAAAGGCAAGAGTTTCGCCCGCAATTTCTAGAGCTTTTTGTGCTTTATGGCGAGCCGCTTCTATTTGTGTTCCTAAGCGTTTAACTTCTCTGGTGAAGGTGCCGAATGCGTCAGTGTCAAGCGCCGCAGGTACTAGGATATTTACGCCCAATTCTCGTTCCAACACGGGAGCCATCACCCGTTCTTTTTGGTGCATGGTAGCAAGAACTGCGGTGCGATCGCTCAATAATTGATTGGGATTCACAGGCTCAGAAATATTAGACATACACCCGCATCATTTCATAACAGAATTCTCAAATAAACCCTTTGACGTAAGTTATCTATTCAGCACTCCAGCGTCAATCTTAAAAGCGATCGCTAGTTGCCTCCTGTCACTCCCCCAGCTTGACCTCTGAGTACAAAAATTACTCCCGTCATAATCATGGCAACGCCTACTAACCGCAGCGGCGGCAAAGGCTCGTGAAATATAAGTTTGCCACCTAAAACAGTAAACAGGTAACTAATTGACAGTAAAGGCGAGACTATGCTAAGGTTTGCCCGCGACAAAACTACAATAAAGCCGATCGAAGAAATTGCATACAAAGAAAGACCGCCTACAATCAAAGGCTGGGTAGCCATTGCTATAATTTTTTCCATTAAATTAGCAGCGCCAATAGGCCCTAATATTTTAGCTCCTGCCTTCAGGCTGAATTGACCTGCGACGCCGCACAAGATTGCAGCAAGCAATAACATAAAAACGCTTCTATTCATAAGTTTACTAACCTATAGTACAATCAAAAATTGCCGTTCCCAAAAACCTAAAAAACTTTAATTAAGTTTTGTTAGGTTTTATTCACCACTAATATTTTAAGCAGAGATACGGGAAAATCAAGTATGGTCGATCGCGATCGAGAGTGGAACAAATATATGGCAGAGCAGACCAATCCAAGCGGAGAATATACTCTAGAACTATCGATACTCATGCCTTGTCTGAACGAAGCAGAAACTTTAGAAATCTGCATACAGAAAGCACTGAGGTCGCTGCGCGAACTTGATATTGCCGGCGAGGTCATCATAGCAGACAACGGCAGCACTGACGGTTCTCAAGATATTGCTACCAGAATGGGAGCGAGAGTTGTGCCCGTAGCAGCCAAAGGCTACGGCAGCGCCCTGATGGGAGGCATCATGGCAGCGCGCGGAGTTTATATTATCATGGGCGATGCTGACGACAGCTACAATTTTTCCAACCTCGGCTTTTTTGTCAACAAATTGCGAGAAGGTTTCGACTTAGTAATGGGAAACCGGTTTCAAGGGGGCATCAAACCGGGTGCAATGCCGCCGCTGCACAAATATTTAGGAAATCCGGTGCTGACATGGGTTGGGCGGCTATTTTTTGCAAGTCCCGTCGGCGATTTTCACTGCGGACTCAGGGGTTTTAGGAGAGACTCAATTTTGAAACTCGACTTGCAAACAACGGGGATGGAATTTGCTAGCGAAATGGTGGTCAAAGCCTCTGTATACAAGCTGCGGATAACTGAAATCCCAACCGTACTTTCTCCCGACGGCCGCAGCCGACCGCCGCACTTGCGAACTTGGCGAGATGGCTGGCGGCACCTCAGATTTTTGCTGCTTTACAGTCCTAGGTGGCTGTTTTTGTATCCGGGTACTGCGCTGATGATTTGGGGTCTAATTATCGTGGTTTGGCTGTTACCCGGTACTCAAAAGATTGGGAGTATCAGCTTTGATGTACACACGCTGCTTTATGGTGCGATCGCAATTATCATCGGTTTTCAAGCAGTAACTTTCGCTTTTTTCACCAAAATTTTCGCCATCAGCGAGAAATTCCTGCCCGAAGACCCCAAACTCAACAAAATATTTCGCTATGTCACGCTAGAGACAGGATTGATTGTCGGAGTCACGCTGATTTTAATCGGAATAGTTGGCTCGTTCTTGTCATTAACTATCTGGAGCGAAACTGCTTTCGGTACTCTCGACCCTTCTAAAACTCTGCGTTTGGTTATTCCCTCGCTCACTTGCCTGACTGTTGGTTTGCAGATGGTTTTGTCGAGCTTTTTTCTCAGCGTGCTGGGGTTGAAGCGTAGGTAATAACATTAAACTTCCTGCCAACATTTTTCAAAGCTAAGTTGCCATGCAGTGGAAGATAAGGGCGATCGCAATGCAGCGAAGATGGGGGCGATCGCTGGAGCCAAATTTCAGACTATCTAGTATAATAAAACAGGTAGCTTTGATGTTCAAAATTGTTATAATAGTAAAAATAAAGAATAGTTGATATTAGCTATGCAGCGAATATTTGAGGCTATATTAAAGGGAAACCTTTTAGAATGGGCTAATGAGGTTCCAACACAGGGCGATCGCCCTGTCAGAGTTTACGTTACTTTACAAGAAGAGCGCTCGACTTTAAGTGCGGATTTTCGCCGTCAGAGAATAGTTGAAGTATTGGAAAAAATTGCAGCAAATAATGTATTTGCTGATATTAGCGATCCAGTGGAATGGCAGCGAGATTTGCGTCAAGACCGTCCACTTCCAGGTAGGGATGAATAATGAATGCTGCTAGACAGTAATATTATTATCTACGCTTCCCAGCCAGAAAACTCGCAGATTAGGCATTTTATTGGCGAAAATGACATAGTTGTATCGGCAATAAGTTACCTTGAAGTCTTGGGTTATCATCGGCTAACTGAAGAGTATAAATTGTACTTTGAGGAATTCTTTGGTGTGGTGGAGGTTGTACCAATTTCTAACGCTGTACTCGATCGCGCAGTGCTGTTGCGACAGATAAGGAGAATGACACTTGGGGATGCTATTATTGCGGCAACAGCTTTGGTATATGACAGAACTTTAGTAACAAGAAATATAGGGGATTTTCGGTGGATTGCTGAACTCACACTGATTAACCCGTTTGAGGGTTAAGAAAGATGGGCGATCGCTATTTGAGAAAGAAAATCGGTTTAAGAAATAAAGTGGCGATCGCTCTTTGGCTGAGGGAAAGTAGACGGAAGGCTGAGTCGTCAGGCATCGTTAGACAGTGACTAAATCGCTATAGCAGTGCTTGACAAATGTCATTTACTACACAACACTAATTTATTTATTGAGTTTTTCTTCTAATGCTTGAATTAAAGTATCTATGGAGCTTCTTTTATGTAGATTTAAAGAGTTTTCAGGATTATTATTTACTTGTTCAGCCACTATTGCTTTGACTTGAGATTCCATTTTTATATTCCAGTTCTTACCTTGTGACAAGAAAGTCTTTTTGAGCCTCTCTGACCATTTATTATTGTTTTTAAAGTCGGAACAGTTTAATTTAATACCAAAGTGTAGTTTTAAAGCCTCTTCATATATTTCCTTATTCAAACAATCTTCTATTTCTGATTCAGTCATTCCATTACAGATAGCAAGCTGATAATCAGCTATTTTAAGAAGATTATTTTTCCTAGCTTCCTCAATTGCATCCTTGCCTGCTTTGTCATGATCTAAAAAAGTATGAATAACGCATAAAGATGCTTTAAGTGAAGACAGTTTATAAGATAGATTTGATGCACCATGTAGAGGATCAATTACTAAAGTACCATTTTTCAAAGAAGTCTTTAAGCATTCTGAAGAACAAGAAAATAAACTTTCTAAAATAATTTTATCATCTTCTCCCTCTACTACTAAAACAATTTGAGCGTGCATCAAGTTATCAGAAGCTCTTACTCCAAGAATCTCACGAATCTCGCTAATTTTTTTGGCGGTAATAGCTTTATTATTAGTAATTAGAATATTGCTAGCAAGATTTATTCTATTAACGAATAAAGGACAATGAGTTGTTAAAATTACTTGATGATTATTTGATAATTCATCTATAACATCTTTTAATCTATGTATGGCACTAGGATGAAGATGTGATTCTGGTTCTTCCAATGCGACAATAGATAGTCGATTTTGAGTAGTTTCTCTCCTTAGTAAACTAATAGCTGCTAAGCTTTTAATCCCATCACCTTTTCTTTCTAGAGGCGTTGGAGTTCCATCATCAATGATAATTTCACATCTTCTTAATGCTCTGAACCTTACTTCTTGAGAAACAGAAATCTTTACTGATTTAACCTGTGGTATAAATTCCTGTAATGGTTGAGTTATTTTTGCAGATATTTTGTCTAGAATAGGCTTTTGTAATTGATCGATCGCTTCTAGTGCTGCGCGATATTCTGGTTGAGATTCTAAGGTAGCTAATTCTCGATCAACCATTTGTTGAACAACTTTGATTGCAGCTTCTGAGGTACGTATAGCAGGAATATATGTAAATGTAATTTTTTGCCCTATAAAAGTAGCTATTTTAGAGGCTGTTTTTGGCACTAAGGCTTTCCATTTATTTTTTTTGTCTTTTTTTTGAATTGCAAATTCTAATTTACCATCTTTATCTAGAGTAATATTAAGTGATAAAACACTGAATTCTCTATTTATGGTATTTGACTGAAGATAATCACCTAATTCTTCGCACTCACTCTCTTCTAATGAAAATTCAAGCGTAAAGCTTGACTTGCCCGATTTATCTTTAGTTTGTAAAGAGATAGGAAAATCTCTTTGCCAATCATAACCTTCTGGGTAATCAATTGCTCTCTGTCTATGTGGTATCCTTAAGCGTGATGGATAACTAATTGCCAATATAGCGATCGCTAATGCATTAGCAATGTTCGATTTACCTTCATTATTTTGACCGATTAAAACCGTTAAATTAGAAACAGGTAATTTATAAGCCTTAATAATACTGCGGTAGTTGGTTATAGAAAAATTGATTAACTGCATATTTTAATTGACTGTATTTTTTAAATGAGATTCAAGGATAGTTATGAGTTATTTGAAAGGAAAGGATGGGTAAAATACCCATCCTTTTCAAGTTTTTTACTCTACTCCCTCAATCCGGTCTTCCACCTCCTGATAAAGTTCACGCAGACGATCCAAATTGTTCTCCGAAGTCTCCCAATAACCCCGGCCATTCACCTCAAGCAAAGTGCTGACAATCTTGCGGAAAGAATGAGGATTTAAGTTAAGCAAACGCTTCTGCATCTCCTCATCTTGGATAAACGTAGTGTTGACATCCTCATACACCCAATTATCCACAGCGCCCGCCGTCGCACTCCATCCAGTTGTATTCACCAGACGCTTAGAAATCTCCCGCACGCCTTCATAACCGTGCGACAACATCCCCTCGTACCACTTCGGATTCAGCAGCTTAGTCCGCGAATCTAAACGCACGGTTTCTGATAGTGTCCGCACCTGCGCGTTGGCTGTAGTTGTATCAGCAACAAAGGATGCCGGTTTCTTCCCATCTGCGCGCAAACTGCCGATCAATTTAGTCGGATCGGAGTCGAAATAGTGCGACACGTCGGTTAGAGAAATCTCGGCAGAATCCAAGTTCTGGAAAGTGACTTCCGCAGTTTTCAAGGATGATTCAAAAATCTTCCTGTCTTGTTCCATTGTTCCCGGATTGTCGGAAGAAAAGGCGAAGGATTTGCGAGTTAAGTACATTTCCTGCAACTCGGCTTCGCTTTCCCAAGTGCTGTTTTCTACCGCCAAGTTGACGTTAGATGAATAGGAACCGGACGCATTGGAAAATACGCGGGTTGCTGCTTGTCGCAGGTTAATTCCCATTTCTTCCGCTTGCTTCATGGCGTGTTTGCGGACGAAGTTCATCTCTAACGGTTCGTCGGCTTCCGCTGCCATTTTCACGGCTTTATCTAACAAATTCATTTGGTTGATGAACAAGTCGCGGAATACGCCGGAACAGTTAATTACTACGTCAATCCGAGGGCGTCCCAACTCTTCTAAAGAAAGCAATTCGAGTTTGTTTACCCGGCCCAATGCGTCGGGAACTGGCTTCACTCCCACCATCCACATTACTTGGGCGAGGGATTCGCCGTAAGTCTTGATGTTGTCGGTTCCCCACAACACAACGGCGATCGTTTCTGGGTAATTTCCGCCGTGATCAACGCGCTGTCTTTCTAACAGCCGATCGACTACAAGCTTAGCAGACTTAACCGCCCCCGTTGTCGGGATTGACTGCGGGTCTAAAGCGTGCATATTCTTGCCAGTCGGCAAAACATCCGGGTTGCGAATCGGATCGCCACCGGGGCCGGGCAGAACATACTCGCCTTCTAACGCGCGCAACAAAGCGCCTAATTCGTTGTCGGCACAAACTTGCTGCAAGCAGAATTCCAGATACTCAAACAGCGGTTTAATCGGTTCTGGATCGATTTTTTTGTAACCGGCGGCGTGCAAGGCTTCAACCCAAGGTGTTTTCTTGCCCATGTTGAAGAAATTCAACTTAGAAACAAGGGAAACTCTACCCTCAGCATCGGTTTGTTCCTTCACCAAAGCGCCAACGGCATCCCGACAGGCCAAGGTGATGTTTTGCAGCAATTCGACATCAGTTAAAATGCCTTTGTCGCTGTTAGTGTAAATTTCGCCGATATCGCGTCCGAGACTGTTAGCGATAATTCGCGGCAAGCTGATCAGCCCGTCTTCTTCGCGGTCTAAATTGGCGATATTCACCAAAGTTGCGATCGCCTCTTCCGCAGTCGGCGGCTTACCGATAACGTGCAAACCGCAAGGTAACAACCGCGACTCAATCTCCATCAACTTGCGGTAAACCAAGCCAACTAAATTGTCCCGTTCCTCCGGATTCATTCCCGCAGCAACCCCTCTTTCTTGTTCGGGAGGTAGCGCAATATCTTTGTCCAAATTCACCAAACGGCATTTTTCGACGATCGCATCCACAATCGGCACACCGCGGCCAGTCTCTTTCAAAGTTTGATAAGAAGCAATTAACTCGCTGAGTTCCTGCAAACCTTTGTACAAACCAGCATTTTCAGCCGGAGGAGTCAGATAGCTGATTGTTTCAGCATAACTGCGGCGCTTGGCAATTGTTGCCTCGCTGGGATTGTTGGCGGCGTAATAATAGATATTGGGAATTTTGCCGATCAAACTGTCGGGATAACAATCCCCAGACATTCCCATCTGCTTACCTGGCATGAATTCTAGCGAACCGTGAGTGCCAAAGTGCAGCACCGCATCCGCACCCCAAATGCGCTCCAAATATGTATAGTAAGCAGCAAAACCGTGGTGGGGGCTGGCGGAACGAGAGAATAACAACCGCATCGGATCGCCTTCGTATCCAAAAGTAGGTTGAACTCCGATAAACACATTGCCGAAATGTTTGCCGAAAATCAGCAAATTTTGTCCGTCGCTGTTCAAATGTCCCGGAGGCGGGCCCCAATTTTCTTGCAAGCGTTCCGAGTAAGGAGTGAATTCTTCGTATTCAGCTACGGACATCCGGTAAGCAACATTTAATTCCGGAGTTTGGTATTGGGCTGTTGCGTCGTGGATGACTTCTTGCATCAGTTTTTCGGCGGAATCCGGCAATTCTGGCAAGTCGTAACCGTTGCCTTTTAAGGCTTTCAATACTTGGTAAATTGAGCCGAAAACGTCTAAATAAGCGGCTGTTCCGACGTTGCCTTTGTCGGGCGGGAAACTGAAAACTGTAATCGCAACTTTTTTATCTAATTTTGGTTTGCGGCGCAGCATTGCCCATTTCATGGCGCGCTGGGAAATTGCTTCGATTCTATCTTGCAGGGCGATCGCCTTGCCAGTTGCGCCGTCTCTTCCCGACAAAATAATCGGTTCGATCGCACCATCCAACTCGGGAATGGCAATTTGCAAAGCAACTTGAATCGGGTGCAAGCCTAAATCGCTATTTTCCCACTCTTCCGTCGTTTGGAAAACCAGCGGCAAAGCCACCATGTAAGGGCAGTTTAGCTTTTTCAAAGTCTCGATCGCCTTCGGGTGATCTTGTTTCGCCGGGCCGCCCACCAGCGCAAAACCTGTAAGAGAAACGACTGCATCAATTATTGGCAGCGGTGCAACACCTTTCGCCCCAACTTCCAAGAAGAAAGTTTCGACTGGTTTCGAGAAGTCCAAACCGCCGGCAAAAATCGGCACAACTCGCGCCCCCATTGCCTCCAATTCCTGCACCATTGCTACATAGTGCGCGTCATCTCCCGTGACTAAGTGAGTCCGCTGCAACACCAACCCGATGCAAGGTGCGAGGGGGTCTTTGAGGTCTGCCGAAATATCTTTGCGGGCGTTGTACCAGGTGAGATATCCTTTGACATCCTCAAACATGGACGGTGCCAAAGGATGCCAAATTCCCATATCCGGGTAGACAACGGGCTCTTGAAAAGTTAGCTGTTCCTGGCCTTTGAATACATATTTATGTGACAGCATCAGCAAGAAGTTTTCCAAGTTTTCTTGGGAACCTCCCAGCCAATACTGGAAACTCAGCATGAAGTTGCGCGCATCTTGGGCTTTGTCGATGGGCAAATATTTCAGCACTTTCGGCAAAGTTTGCAGCAGTTTCAGCATTCCGTCTTGGAAGGAACTCCCGGATTTTTCCTTCCGTTTTTTCATGAATTCGCCGATCGCACTTTTGCTTTGTCCCAACTGTGCCATCGAGAAACTGCCCATTTTATTTAGCCGCATCACCCCTGGCATCGACGGGAAGACGACGGCGACATCCAAGCTGTCGCGCAGCGGTTCAACTGCCGCTACCACTTTTTCTGCCAAATCTTCGATGAAAATTAGAGAAGCAATAAATACATTGGCATCCGCCACATCCCGCTTGAAGGCCTCGTAATTTTCCGGGCTGCGGAGTTCCTCGATCAGGTAGCCGCTGATTTCTATTGCCAAATTCGGATTTTTCTGGTTTATCGATCGAACCGCTGCCGACAGGGCGCTTTGATACTGCGGTTCCAGTACGACATAGACCACCTTCATGAGCGATCGCCCCTGCAAGTTTTCCGGCACAACGTGGCGAATGGTGGGCTTGACGTGAGTGAACATCCGGTTAGGCTCCTTTAAGATGCTGTTTTCGGGAATCGGGAATTTTTTTATCCCATAAGCATTTTTACCAGAAAACGCTTGCCATTAGGCGATTTGAGCCTGCACACTACACAATTCGACAAATTTCTGGCAACTTTTCGTTACATTTTTTGATAAATTCCTTGAGCAAATACTCCAGATTTTGTTTACAAAAATTAACTTGACAAATATTTTTTAGTATGTATAGGATTAATGGGTTGGATAAAAATAATTAAAAATTAATCAACGATTGAGAAAGAAATCCTGAAAAAAGTTCCAAGTTTTGTATAACCGATCAAACTTGCGATCGAGCAATTAACAGATGGAAAGAAGGCATAATTTGTGAAGGCAGAATGTAGCCTTCGGATAATTGCTGAGTCAAAAAAGTTGACATTTTACCAGGAACTTAAAACCATTTCATAACATCTGTTTTGTGTAAATTCCCGATCTGCGATCGACTTCATGGAAAGCTAATTGCTATAGAATCTCAAACTCATCAAAACCTCAAGGGGAAAACATGGCTAACTACGCAATTTTCGACGAACAATTCTACCTCGCCTCATATCCTTGGGTCAAACCAGCCATTGACGCAGGAGTAATCTCATCTGGGAGAGAACACTTTGAAAAATTCGGGCGAGAAGGCGGTCTAACTAAAGTATCGCGTTATTTTGACGAAAATGCTTACCTTGCTGGGAATCCAGACCTCGCACCTTTCGTCCGCACAGTCAACCCAAACGCGCCTTTTGCGACCGGCCTCGATCACTTTATCCAGTTCGGTTACGATGAAGGACAGCGCCGCGCCCAAGTATCACCCGAATACAACGAAAGCTTTTATTTAGCAAACAACTCTGAACTCCAACCGTTCGTTCAGAACGGAACTTTCAAATCAGGGTACCAGCATTTCGTTCAATTCGGCTCAAAAGAAGGTCGTTTTGGAACTTCATTTTTTGAACCGGAATACTTAAAAGAAAACCCCGACATCGTGCCGTTTGTCAACTCTGGAAACTTGAAAACAGGCAGGGAACACTTCTTCAATTTTGGACAATTTGAGCCTGCCCGCGACGCGACTTTTGTCGGCACCCGCAGCAACGATGTTATAACTGGTGTTGGCGTGGGCGATGTCGAACTTGTGGGAGTGGAAGTAGGTATAGATCCCCAAGGCAACCGTCAGTATGAAAGCTTTGGCACCAATGAATTCGATGTGCTGATTGGCGCCCCGGGAACTAATACATTCGTACTCGGAGTTCCTACTACAGCCGGGAATGTCACCCCGACACCGCTGTATTTGGGTAACGGTCAAGCTACGATTCGCAACTTCGACATAGAAAGCGATTTTATCCAACTGCAAGGAACTTCTTTAAGCGGCTACAACCTGATTCCGGTTGGCAGCAATTTGTCAATCCAGCGTTTTGGAGATGTGCTGGGTGTGATTGAAGGAGGAGCAACCTTGGGTTTGACTTTCCAAGAATCTAACGGTAACGGTACTTTCTTAATTGGATAGTCATCAGTCATCAGTCATCAGTCATCAGTCATTAGTTAATACTGATGATTGATGACTTTTTTATGTCGAGCAATTAACTGATAGAAGAAAGTATAATTACCGAAACAAAAATAAAGCCTTCGCATAATTAGTATTTCACAAAAATTAATGTTTCACCAGGAACTTAAAACCATTTCATAAAGTCTGCATTGTATAAATTATTGATAGGCGATCGAGTGAATGGAAAGCTGATGGGTATTCACGCTCCAAATCATCAAAACCGTAGGAGGAAAATATGGCTAACTACGCAATTTTTGACGAACAATACTACCTTTCGCAATATCCGTGGCTGAAACCAGCGATTGATGCAGGAATCATCAAATCTGGAAGAGAACACTTTGAAAAATTTGGTCAAGCCGCCGGCCTCACAAAAATATCGCGATATTTTGACGAAGATACATATCTAGCTCAAAATCAAGATATTGCACCCTTTGTTCGCACTGCCAACAACCAAAACCGACCCTTTGCTTCAGGTTTAGACCACTTTATCCAGTTTGGTTACGAAGAAGGACGCACGCGAGTATCGCCTGACTACGACGAAGTTTTTTATTTAAAGCGCCACCCGGAAATAACTCCCTTCGTGCAGAACGGAATTTTTAAATCCGGCTTTCAACACTTTATCCAATTCGGAAAAACAGAAGGTAGGTACGGGACAAGTTTCTTTGAACCGCGTTACTTGTTAGACAACCCAGATGTGGCTGCGGTTGTGGAGGCTGGAAGTTTAAAAACTGGTCGAGAACACTATCTAAATTTTGGGCAATTTGAGTCAAATCGATCTGCTGTTTTTACAGGAACCAACGGCAACGATAACGTTACAGGATTTACAGCGGGAAAAAATCAAATCGTGGGGCTGCAAGTAGCTTTAGCCACAACAAGTCCAGCAGCGGGTATTAATAAGAATAAGTACGACGCTTTGAAATTGGATGACATCACGAGAGAGCCTTTCCTGACTACCAATGAATTCGATACATTAATTGGCACTCCGGGAACTGATTACTTCGTCCTCGGAGATGCTGCTCCCAACAACCGACTTAGTTTTATCAGCCGGGTCGATTTCTATACGGGCAGCGGCGAGGCAAGGATTGTCAACTTTGAAAAAGGGAAAGATTATATCCAGCTCGTGGAAAGTTTCGATCGACTTACTATAAGTCGATCAGGGGGAGATTTATTAATTCAAACATCGGGAGATACAATTGCCAGAATTCAGGGCGGATCAAATCTAACTCTGCAACCGATTGAGATGATAAATCCGTTTAGTCCTCCAGTCGGTCTCACTTTCCTCGGCTAGAAAGCATAGAGCTTAAGTGAGATTTGACACTTGGAAAAAATCACCCGATCGGGTATTGTGTCACTTCCTGATGAGTGATAAATTGCATAAAGATCTCATTAAAGCCGCAGGAGGAAAACATGGCTAGTTACGCAATTTTTGACGAAAAATACTACCTCGATCAATATCCTTGGGTAAAACCCGCCATTGATGCAGGAGTCATCAAATCGGGATTAGAACACTTTGAACAATTCGGTCAAGCCGGCGGCTTAACCAAAGTATCGCGGTATTTTGACGAAGCTACTTACCTCGCTGGCAACCCAGACATCGCTGCCTTAGTCCGCACCCCCAACAATCCAAACGCCCCTTTTGCGACGGGCCTAGACCACTTTATTCAATACGGTTACGAAGAAGGTCGCACTCGCGTATCGCCTGAGTATGACGAAGCGTTTTATCTCGCAAATAACCGACAGTTGCAGCCGTTTATTCAGAATGGAACTTTTAAAAACGGCTACCAGCATTTCATTGAATTCGGTCTCAAAGACGGTCAGTTTGGGACTTCATTTTTTGAAACAGAATACTTAAACAAATACTCCGATGTTCGGCCTTTTGTCGAATCGGGAGCTTTGAAAACTGGTCGCGAACACTACTTCAAGTTCGGAACTTCCGATCCAAGCCGATCTGCGACTTTTATCGGAACTTCCGGGAATGATATGATTGCCGGTGCTGGGGTGGGAAATACCGAATTAATTGGAGTTGAAGTAGGTTTAGGTACAGGTGGTGCCTTTTCCATCCCCGGCCGAAATTATGAAAGTGACGGCAGTAATGAATTCGATACTCTCACTGGCGGTAGCGGCCACGATAAATTCGTACTCGGAGACCTTATGGAAGGTACTGGTGGTAAGGGATACAGTTCCCCAACAAGGCTCTATATCGGGCCGGGTTTTGCTACAATTCGGAATTTTACCCAAGGTCAGGATAGCCTCCAGCTAGCATCAAGTAATTATGAAGGAGATCCCTTAGATAAATTCTTGGTATTTCCTATCAACAACAATCGAGATTTAGCTATCCAGACGAACGGCTTGTCAGTCTTGCGTCCAAATGGATCTTACGAAATTAGTAGCTTTGACACGATCGCTGTTATTGAAGGTGGCGGAAATCTCAAGTTGAATCAATTACCAGGATCTTCTTTTTCGATACTTTTACTTGGATAGAATTCTCGCAGCTATTCAGGATTGGTATTGGTCTGCTGTCGGTGCGATCGCACATTCGCAAAAAGGGCGATCGCACTGTTGTGTTTGCCATAAAAATAATAAAAAAGGCTTAACAATAATTAACTTGACATAGTGATTTCGTAGAGTTAGTTATAGTGGGTCAAGTTTAACCGACAAGTAAGCAGACTAAGCTTGGAGCAATAATTATGACAAATTATGACATTTTTGACGAACCATACTACCTGGCCCAATATCCTTGGGTCAAACCAGCCATTGATGCAGGAATTATAAAATCCGGCAGAGAACACTTTGAAAAGTTCGGTCAAGCCGGCGGCCTGACCAAAGTATCGCGTTACTTTGACGAAGCTACTTACCTCGCTGGCAACCCAGACATCGCTGCCTTAGTCCGCACCCCCAACAATCCAAACGCCCCTTTTGCGACGGGCCTAGACCACTTTATTCAATACGGTTACGAAGAAGGTCGCACGCGCGTATCGCCTGAGTATGATGAAGCGTTTTATGTAGCAAATAACCGACAGTTACAGCCGTTTATTCAGAATGGAACTTTTAAAAACGGCTACCAGCATTTCATTCAATTCGGCCTCAAAGACGGTCAGTTTGGGACTTCATTCTTTGAAACAGAATACTTACAAAAAAATCCCGATGTTCGGCCTTTTGTCGAATCGGGAGCATTGAAAACAGGTCGGGAACACTACTTCAATTTTGGCAAAAACGATCCAAGCCGCTCTGCGACTTTTGTCGGAACTCCTGGGAATGACATCCTCACCGGTTCCGGGGTGGGGAAAGTTGAATTAATTGCAGTTGAAGTAGGTTTAGGTACAGGTAATGGCTTTGGAAGCGGTCGAGAGTATGAAAGTGACGGCAGCAATGAATTCGATATTCTCATTGGCGGTAGCGGCCGCGATACATTTGCGCTTGGTGAGGAGAACATAACCAGTAGGGGGACGCCACTAGGATCGACACAGTTTTATATCGGGCCGGGTTTTGCTACAATTCGGAACTTTACTCAAGGTCAGGATACTATTCAGCTAGCAGGAGCTATCGCACAATCAGAGTCTTACTTAGATATATTCTCGGTGTTCCCCATTAACAATGGTCGAGATTTAGCTATCCAAACGAAGGGCTTTAGTAACCCTAGAAATGGAGTGCCATCAATCAGTAACTTTGACACGATCGCTGTTATTGAGGGCGGCGGAAATCTGACCTTGAATCAATTATCATTATTTGGAACTTATACATTTTCAATTGGATAGAAATCTCGAAGATATTCAGGATTTGCCCGATCGCTGCTGGGAGTGCGATAATTAATTGTACCATCTAGAAACCGGATTTATTTGAGAAACCCGGTTTCTAAGTTTTTAATTGCGATCGCGCGCTAGCTTCAAAACCTCAACAGCATCTTGATGGCCCTCAGAAGACGCCCAAATTAACGCAGTCCAAGTATTATTATCCTTAGCTTTGATATCAGCTCCTTTATCGAGTAATAATTCCACAACTTGAGTGCGCCCGCTACCAGCAGCACTCATCAAAGCCGTCAAACCAAAATTAGTTTTAGCATTCACATCCGCTCCCGCCGAGAGCAAAACCTGTACAATCTCGGTATGTCCCGCAGCAGCGGCACTCATTAACGGCGTCCAACCGTCATTATCCCGACTGTTGACATCCGCACTAGCAGCGAGCAATTTTTTGACGATCGCAGCATTGCCAGCCTCAGCCGCAGCCGTCAAAGCCGTCGCGCCTTCCTCATCTTTGGCATTGACATCTGCACGCTGTTCGATCGCACTTTCTACAGCCGCAACATCACCCGTCTTGACGGCATTAATTAAATCTGTCATAAAATCTCCGTTGCATCCTCTAGAATCTTAAATCCTATGGCACTAGATATTTTAATCCTCTCCAACGGGCCCGGAGAATTGGCAACTTGGGTGCGTCCCGCCGTGCAAGCTTTGCGCGAGCAATTGGGAAACGCGGGTACTCAAGCGCGAATCTCTGTGGTGCTGTCCCCCTGTCCGCACGCCACCGGGAAAGAAGCACAAATCGCATCTTCCTACCCAGAAGTGGACAGAGTACAGGCGCCCGAGCATTTTTTTCCATTCTTATTATCGGGCAAAACTGCGGAAAACTGGGATTGGTATGAAACAGGAGTTGTTTTGTTTTTAGGCGGCGATCAATTTTTTACAGTTGTTATTGGCAAAAGACTAAAATATCGCACTGTTATTTATGCTGAATGGGACGCGCGGTGGTATCGCTGGATTGACAAATTTGCGGCGATGAAACCGGAAGTTTTTGCTAAAATTCCCCAAAAATATGCTAAGAAATTTACAGTTGTCGGAGATTTGATTTCCGAAGTAGCTCGTTCCCAGGCTGTGCCTGGAAACGCATATCCAGAGGCTCTGCCTCGTACAAAAATAGAATTAATTGGATTGTTACCCGGTTCTAAAGCCGCCAAATTAGCTTTAGGTGTACCGTTATGTTTGTCGATCGCCCAATACATCCACCGCATCCGCCCTGAAACTCGCTTTGTAATTCCCGTTGCTCCTACCTTAGATCTGCAAACTCTAGCACGTTTTGCCGACCCTGAACAAAATCCTTGCCTGCATTTATTTGAGAACGCTAGCGCCGAACTTCATTTAACAGAACGGCCGTTTTTGCAGACAGCAAATAACTTGCAAGTAGAACTTTGGACGCAGACGCCCGCCTACGATTTGCTATCAGAATGCAGTCTTTGTTTAACTACTGTGGGAGCGAATACTGCCGAATTGGGTTCGTTAGCTGTACCGATGATTGTTTTGATTCCGACGCAGCAATTGGATGCGATGAAAGCTTGGGACGGGTTGCCGGGATTGCTGGCCAATTTGCCGTTAGTCGGTTCAGTTTTTGCGACGGCGATTAATTGGCTAATCTGGCAATTGGGAAAGGGAAAGCTTTATGCTTGGCCGAATATTTGGGCACAGGAAGAGATTGTGCCGGAGTTAATTGGGAAGCTGGAACCGGAAGTAATAGCTCAATTGGCGATCGACTATTTGAGCCATCCTGATAAATTAGCACAAATGGGCGATCGCTTGCGTGCGGTTCGAGGAGAATCAGGGGCGGCGAAAAAAATTGCTGAATTGGTGTGTGAAGAAATTGAGGTGCAATCTGATTCTGAGAAGAATTAGATTTTTTTATTTCTAACCGCATATCTAGGCGCTTCGCCTTCGGGAAGGGTACGCGGATGAAGGCAGATTTAATACAGATTAATTGGTGAAAACAGGCGAAAGAAAATTTATTTTCTCTAGCCTGTTTATTATCCACAAACTGGATTTGGCCTCAAGTTAAGGTCGATCGTGCTTAGCAATGACCCAAACAGCGTGAATGATCCCGGGAATAAAGCCCAAAAACGTGAGAACCAGGTTGATCCAAAAATCAGTACCGATGCCAACAGTCAAAAATACGCCCAACGGGGGAAGAAAAATGGCAGCGACTATGCGAATTAAATTGTCCATCTCAGTTACTCCAAACTACTTTTCTCTTTCAATTTAACTTCACTGACCGACAGAGCCTTTCCCGAAAAACTTAGGCGGTGCTGCGATAGTGTAAACTTCGGTTTCAGCGGCGATTACCTGCCGTAAGTGACCGGGAACTTGCATCAACCCCAACAGTGTAATCCCGTCGAACATCCGCAACCCGCCAGTTGTTTTCTCGGCGAGTAATTTGTCAGTAGCTTCGGGTTCTGGCCGCGTATTTATTTCTTGAGTAGAAGCTACCGCAAAACCCCAAGGAGCTCCGTAAGTAGAAATAAAGCTGGTGCAGGATTGAACGTTGGGGAAAACCGATTTCAGGGTATTGACAATGCGAGCGTGCATTTTCATTTCGGCAGGAGAAACTGGCCCCGCTTGCACTACGAAATACCCGTCAGGCGACATTACGCTGCGAACTTTCTCAAAATATTCCTTGGTAAACAACTGGAAAGATGGGCCTTCTTCAATGGGATCGGACAAGTCAGAAATGACAATATCCCAGTCTTTGTCTGTGTTGTCTAAATAGTCCAAAGCATCGCCGATTACTACTTCGCAGCGGGGGTCGTCAAAGGCGTTTTGGTGCATTTCTGGCAGGTGTTCGCGGCAAGCTTCTACTACTTCGCCGTCAATATCGATCATCACGACTTTTTCAACTGTTTTCCAGCGCAGCACTTCTCTAATTGTAGCTCCTTCTCCGCCGCCGAGAACTAGCACTTTTTTGGGGGAACCGTGACAAATCATGGCTGGGTGTACCAGGGGTTCGTGGTACAGAAACTCGTCGCCTGTACAAGATTGCCATTTGCCGTCCAGAACTAAGCCTTTGCCGTAGGTACCGGTCTGAACTACGTACATTTCTTGATAGGCTGTTTTCTTGTAAGCGAGCACGCCGATGATGCCGTGAACGTAAATATCCCAAGGGGTTATGTACTCGCTCATCCAAAAGTCTGCACGAACTTCGCTACCTGACATCAATTACTCTCCAAATATAAACTGCTGTGTGGATGTTGTCACAAGTAGTAGTTCTTAGCACAAAATGGTGCGGCTGTGTGAGTACGATCGACACATGGGATTAAGATTTCTCAGCAATGGTATAGTGGGATGGCGTTCTGGGAGAGCGCTATTGGCTTGGTACTTGAGATTGCTTGCCCGATCGCGCGCCCAGTCGATCGTACTTTTTCAGTCGCCCCCGGTCGATCGCAGTCACATTTAATATTTTCCCCAGCAAAGCCGGCGAGTTTTGTACAAATGTTGTCCGAATCGGGCAATTTTTCGCGTTCAGCCCGCCTTTATAAGTTGGCGATCGGCCTGCTTATTGATCAATAATCGGATGAAAACCCCGCAAATCCGAGTGCGGAGAAGAAAAGTTGCGCTCGGTCTTAACCAGATTTGTTATTAATAACTTGACATTGTGAATATATCTTAGATAATATTTTTAGATCGAGCCAAATAAAGGAAGTGTTAAAATTTGCGGACAAATTTGCCGAGGTGATGGGCGTTGAGATTCTAACTAGGTAAAGGGTGCAATTAAATTTATTTATAAAACTGTTATGACACTATTTTTTTTAGGTCCAAAATAATAGCCGATGGAACCAACAGACTGGGAAAACAGAATCAAAGAACTGGAAAAGGAAAATCGCATCCTGCGGGAAAAACTTGAAACTTCGGAAACCGAACGCAGCCAATTAGAAACCATTAATCAAAAAAAAGAATCTTTGCTAAAAATAGTCACTGAGGAATTTAGAGATTCCGAAAATATTTTAAAAGCAAAAATGTCTACACTACAAAAAGCTCTGGAAAACCAGCAAACAATGCAGATCAAATTGATCGAAGCCGAAAAAATGTCGGCTTTGGGAGTTTTGGTAGCTGGTATCGCCCACGAAATCAACAATCCCGTCAACTTCATTTACGGCAATATTACCTATGTCAATGACTACGCTGGCGACATTTTAAAATTGCTCGCAATGTACCAGGATCGGTATCCTGAAACAGATGCAGAGATTGAAGATTTTCTTGAAAAAATTGACCTCAACTTTCTGCGCGAAGATTTGTTAAAAACTCTTTCGTCAATGAAAGTTGGGTCCGAGCGCATCCGCGAAATTGTGCTGACTTTACGCAACTTTGCTCGGGTAGATGAAGCTGAAAAGAAACCAGTTAACATTCACGAAGGAATTGACAGCACTTTGTTAATTTTGCAGCATTTAACTAAAGAAAAACCTGGCAACCCAGCTATAAAAATTGTTAAAGACTATGGAGATTTACCGAAAATAGAATGTTATCCGGGGCAATTAAATCAGGTATTTATGAACATCATTAATAATGCTGTTGATGCCCTGCGGGAGCGAGACAAAAAGCGTTCCCTAGGCGAGATAGAAGCCAAGCCAAGCCATATTGTAATTACTACTTCTCTTCTTGCCGAAAAATGGGCTAAAATTAGCATCAAAGATAATGGTTGGGGAATGAATGAAGCTGTAAGAATGAAAATTTTCGATCCGTTTTTTACCACCAAACCAGTCGGTCAAGGGACGGGTTTGGGACTGTCAATTAGCTATCAAATTGTTGTGGACAAACACGGTGGGAGGTTGGAGTGCATATCCGCAATTGGAGAAGGGACTGAATTGGCGATCGAGATTCCGATCGCCAATTCCCGCAGCTAAGATCGATCGATCGAGCTAAACTGAGGGATAATGAAAACTCCCTTTGACCGCGGCTCCTCCTAGTTTGATGTGCAACCCTATGTCTACTGTCACTTTTGGTTTGTCAACCCCTGTAGCGGCAGAGCCCGGGGCATCCTACGGCAGCAGCGAACCGCCACAGCGCCCCACCGTGCGGGCAGAGTGGATCGAGGTATTGGTGGACTCTCCTTTCAGGGTTGCGGGGGACTCCGCTGGGGAGGAAAATAAGTTATTTACCTATGGTTTACCTGCGGAACTTACCGTGCAGCCAGGGGATATTTTGAGTGTACCCTTTGGCAGTCAACAGGTAGGGGCGATCGCGATTCGCTTCATTTCTCAACTGCCGCCCGACTTAGATCCGGCGCGGGTTAAAGATGTCGAAGATGTTGTCAGTACGGGCTTTTTTCCGCCTAATTACTGGGAATTGCTCGATCGCACTGCCACCTATTATTGCACACCATTAATTCAAGTAATTAGAGCCTCGCTGCCGCCCGGCTTGTTAAGCCGTTCCGTGCGCCGAATTCGCTTAATTAAGGATGCTCTTTCTCCGAATGCCGAGACATTTCTCAATCCCGCCGCCAGTCAAATTTTGCAATTGTTGCAAGCTCAAAAAAACGGCGATTACACTTGGCAATATCTCCAGCGCCAAGTTAAGGGAAGTTATCGGGGATTGAAAGATTTATTGAAACGCGGTTGGGTAGAAAGTTATTTAGAACCTCCCAATCCTCCCAAACCACAACTCAAACCGGCAGTGACATTAATTGCTAGTGCATTTGTCACAGATTTAACCAAGCGGCAACAAGAAGTATTGGAAGTTTTGCGGCGCGGCGGCGGTGAAATGTGGATGAACGATTTGCTGAGAATTTGCAGCGCGAGTTCTTCTGTTGTCAAAAATTTGGAACAAAAAGGTAGCGTTGTAATTGACCAAAGGGAAGTGCTCAGGGGCGATCGCGGAATTTCTCAATTGCCCGATGCACCCAAAACTTTAACTCATTTTCAAGCTCAAGCTTTAGCGTTTATTAACTCTTTTTCGGGATTCCGCCAAGTGCTGCTGCACGGGGTTACAGGTTCCGGGAAAACCGAAGTGTATTTGCAGGCGATCGCCCCCATCTTAGCCAGCGGCAAATCCGCCCTCGTACTCGTTCCCGAAATCGGCCTCACACCGCAACTTACCGATCGATTCCGAGCCCGTTTTGGCGAGCAAATTTGCGTGTACCACAGCGCCCTATCCGACGGCGAACGTTACGATACATGGCGTCAGATGCTGACTGGAACCCCGCAAATTGTCATCGGCACGCGATCGGCGATTTTTGCGCCTTTACCTCACCTCGGCTTAATTATCCTCGATGAAGAACACGACAGCAGCTTCAAACAAGACCAACCAGCCCCCTGCTACCATGCCCGCACCGTTGCCAAATGGCGCGCCGAATTAGAAAATTGTCCCTTAATTTTAGGTTCCGCAACGCCAGCATTAGAGACTTTGGTTGGGACGCGCCGAGATTATTACTCGTTACCAAATATCCATTATTTATCATTGCCCGATCGCATTTATTCCCGCCCGATGCCGCCTGTGGAAATAGTCGATATGCGCCAAGAATTGCGGCAAGGAAACCGCTCAATTTTCAGCGCTTCCCTGCAAAACGGGCTGGAACAATTGCAAGCAAGACAACAGCAAGGTATTCTATTTATTCACAGAAGAGGACACAGTACCTTTGTCTCTTGTCGGAGTTGCGGCTATGTGATGGAATGCCCGAATTGCGATGTTTCCCTGTCTTATCACCACGTCGGCGAAGGAACAGCAGAAATATTGCGCTGTCACTACTGCAACCACACGGAACGACACCCCCACAACTGCCCGGAATGCAGTTCTCCTTACTTCAAAAACTTTGGTAGCGGCACTCAGCGAGTCGAACAGGAATTAACGAGATTGTTTCCAGAATTGCGGGCAATTCGGTTTGACAGCGATACGACTAGAAATAAGGGCGACCACCGCAGATTGTTAACGCAATTTGCTAATGGGGAAGCTGACATTTTGTTGGGTACGCAAATGCTGACGAAAGGGTTAGATTTAGCGGGAGTCACATTGGTGGGAGTTGTGTCTGCTGACGGGTTGCTGAACTTATCGGATTATCGGGCAAGCGAACGAGCTTTTCAAACATTAACTCAAGTCGCGGGCCGTGCGGGCCGAGGCGACGATCCGGGGCGGGTAATTATTCAAACTTACACTCCCGAACACCGGGTTATTCAAGCAGTTAGGCGGCACGAATATACAGATTTTGTGGAAACAGAATTAGCAGAAAGAGCGGCGCTGAATTATCCACCTTCGGGGCGGCTGGTATTGTTGCGATTGAGCAGTGTAGATGCGGCGGAAGTGGCGGTGACGGCGGTACAATTGGCGTCTGTTTGTCAGGAGTATATTGAGCGATTGTCTGTACCGGGGTGTGAGTTGTTGGGGCCTGCACCTGCGGCGATTATGCGGGTGGCAAATCGCTATAGGTGGCAGATTTTGCTGAAGTTGCCTTTGGATGAGTCGGTGGATTTGTCGGATTTGATCGGATTGCGCGATCGTACGCCGCGTTCTGTTAGTTTAACTATTGATGTCGATCCGTTGAATTTTGGTTGAGGGTTATTGGTTGGGTGGGGGCGGGTTTATATAGATTGTTTGTCAGCCTCAAATATTGTTGGTAAAACCCGCCCCTACAGGCTATCCTCTGGGCGGGTTTCACCAACTATCTATGCCTGAAACCAACAATATAATAAACCCGCCGCCGCCCAACGAACAACTGTTTTATGGGGACAAAATTATGAAATACGATCCTAACAAACACCACCGCCGCTCAATTCGCCTGCCAGGATATGATTATAGGACTCCCGGCGCGTATTTTATCACTATTTGCAGTTGGCAGCGCGAATGTCTATTCGGGGAAGTTATTAATGATAAAATTCAATTTAGTCCCTATGGTAAAACTGTTTTATTCAATTGGAGCCTTCTTCCCAAACGTTACAAAAACGTAGCATTAGACGATTTTATTGTGATGCCAAATCACGTTCATGGAATTATTGTTTTGAAAAGCAGCCCAGAAATAAATTATACAGAATTCGATAAATTTGGGTTCAGAAAATCAACAATCCATCCTTTGTCGGAAATTGTGCGGGGTTTAAAAACATCTTCGACGCGGCGAATTAACCAAATGCGATATTTGACAGGCATATCGGTGTGGCAGCGGGGTTATTACAAACATATCATCCGCAATGAAGAATCATTAGTTGCCATTCGTGGATATATTGTTAATAATCCTGTGTTGTGGGGAAAAGATGAATTGTATCCTCATAATTCAGTCAAAATTAATGAATCTAGTCCGCTGGCGATCGAATGGAATGGCAAATCTTATATGCAGTCGATCGTCGTGTAATATTATGTCGATCGATTTGTAGGGGCGGGTTTCACCAACCATCTATGCCTAAAAAAAACAATATAATAAACCCGCCCCGCCCAACGGTAAATCCGAATCTACATTTTTTTTATGCGATCGAACATCAGGTTAATCTGGGTTATTGGTTGGGTGGGGGCGGGTTTATATAGATGGTTTGTGAGCACCAAATATTGTTGGTAAAACCCGCCCCTACAGCCCATCGTAGGGGCGGGTTTCACCAACCATTTAGGTGAGAAACCAACAATCTAATAAACCCGCCCCTACCCAAGGACTAAGGCAAATCAGTGCTCCCCATTAGATAAAGGTCGCACTCCCGGGCCACGCCGCGCCCTTCATTAATCGCCCAAACAACCAAACTCTGTCCCCGGCGACAGTCACCAGCCGCGAAAACTCCCGGAATGCTGGTTGTATATTTTTCGTGCTCGGCTTTCACGTTGCTGCGGGCGTCGCGTTCCAATCCCAGGGCATCCAGCAAAGGCTGTTCCGGGCCGAGGAAGCCCATCGCTAGCAAGACAAGCTGTGCGGGCAAAACTTTTTCGGTGCCGGGGATGTGGTTCGGAATGAACTGCCCTTTCTCGTTTTTCGCCCATTCCACTTCAACGGTGTGCACAGCTTTGACATTGCCGTTTTCGTCGCCCTCGAACTTTGTCGCCGTGGTGAGATAGCCGCGGGGGTCGTCGCCGAATTTGGCTGCTGCTTCTTCTTGGCCGTAGTCGAGGCGGTAGACTTTTGGCCATTCTGGCCAGGGATTGTTGGCGGCGCGTTCTGAGGGCGGTTTGGGCAGGATTTCTAGCTGTACGAGGCTTTTGCAGCCGTGGCGGATGGAGGTACCCACGCAGTCGGTGCCGGTGTCGCCGCCGCCGATGATCGCGATATCTTTGCCTTCGGCGGAAATGAAGTTATCGTTGGTGCTCTTGTCTAAAACTGCTTTGGTGTTCGCAGTCAGGAAGTCCATTGCGAAGTGGATGCCTTTTAATTCGCGGCCGGGGATGCCCAAGTCGCGGGGTTTGGTGGCGCCGGTACAGAGCACAACAGAGTCGTATTCTTTTAGCAGTTGTTCTGCTGGCAAGTCTTTGCCGACTTCGGTGTTGCAGACGAATGTCACGCCTTCGTCTTCTAGGACTTTCAGGCGGCGCATCACGACTTGTTCTTTGTCTAGCTTCATGTTGGGGATGCCATACATTAGCAGGCCGCCTGGCCGATCGGCTCTTTCGTATACTGTTACCCAATGACCGGCTTTGTTGAGTTGCGCGGCGGCGGACAAACCGGCTGGGCCAGAACCGATGACGGCGATTTTTTTGCCGGTGCGTTTGGCTGGCGGTTCGGCGGCAATCCAGCCTTCATCCCAGCCTTTATCGATAATTGCGGCTTCGATGTTTTTAATCGTGACCGGCGGGTTGTTGATGCCGAGCACGCAAGCGCCTTCGCAGGGTGCGGGACAGACGCGGCCGGTGAATTCGGGGAAGTTGTTGGTTTTGTGGAGTCTGTCAAGGGCTTCTTTCCAGAGTCCGCGATATACTAGGTCGTTCCATTCGGGGATGAGGTTGTTAATCGGGCAGCCGCTTGCCATGCCGCTGATAATTGTGCCCGTGTGGCAAAACGGAATGCCGCAATCCATGCAACGCGCGCCTTGGGTGCGGAGTTTGTCCTCATCCATCGGCAGGTGAAATTCGTCCCAGTTGTGGACTCTCTCGACTGGTGAGAGTTCGGAGGGCAATTCGCGCAAGAATTCGATAAAGCCTGTTGGTTTTCCCATAGTGGTGTTCTGGTTAGAATTTACTATTCTGTCAGTTTCTCAAAGGTGAAGCTGGCTGGCTTCTGAATTAACTATTGTGATCTAAATTGTGTGCGATCGCACCTCAGATTGAGCAATTCCTACGTGAAATCTTCAATATTGCCGGGACTGGCGAATTGTCGGTAGTCGGGGAATCGTCAGGCCAGCAGACTACCGCAAAACAGCCATTGCTGCTAAGCTGTTGGGCATTTAACCTGCATACTGCGGGCGGGGACATTTAATTTTTCCCGAATAGACTGACGATCGTATTTATCGCATTTACCGCTACAGCCACATCTGGAAACGCTCGCGGGTTAACTCTTCCGGCCCGCCAGCCTCAACTTTGAAACGCAGTCCCCATCAGGAGGGCCTCGAAATAAAATACAAAAAGTTACAGACCTTGCAGAATATTATTTATTTTCAGGATATACTACTGTAAATCTGTCAGATAAGTGGAGTTTGCTTTTTTAACTCCTAAAATAAGTAAATAGACTCATGAGCATTACAATTCAGAACGTATCGAAACACTTTGGCTCCTTTCACGCCATTGACAACGTGAATTTGGAAATTAAAAAGGGTTCTTTAGTCGCGCTGTTGGGGCCTTCCGGTTCCGGGAAATCGACTCTGCTGAGGATGATCGCGGGGCTAGAACCGCCGGACAGCGGTCAGATTTACCTGACCGGTGAAAATGCGACTCATCAGTCGGTGCAGGAACGGCATATCGGTTTTGTGTTTCAGCACTACGCTTTATTCAAACACATGAGTATTCGGAAAAATATTGCTTTTGCGATGGAAATTCGCAAAGTTCCTAAAGGCTCGATTAGCAGGCGGGTTGAGGAACTTTTGAATTTAGTGCAGTTGACAGGTTTGGGCGATCGCTATCCTTCGCAACTTTCCGGGGGCCAGCGGCAGCGGGTGGCTTTGGCGAGAGCTCTAGCAGTTCAACCGAAAGTGCTGCTGCTAGACGAACCTTTTGGAGCATTAGATGCTAAAGTCCGCAAAGAATTGCGATCGTGGCTGCACAACCTTCACAAAGAAGTTAATATCACCACAGTTTTTGTGACTCACGACCAAGAAGAAGCTATGGAAGTAGCCGATGAAATTGTGGTGATGAACAAAGGTAAAGTCGAACAAGTTGGCACTCCTGCTGAAATTTATGACAAACCGGCATCAGCTTTTGTGATGAGTTTTATTGGGCCTGTCAATGTGCTGCCGAATGCTGCGGGTTTGTTCGCCAGCAACGGTTCAACGGCTCACAATAATGGAGCAGCCCATTCTGATTTAGTGTTTTTGCGCCCCCACGATGTGGAAATTCAAACTAAGCCGCAGTCTGGTTTTGCATTAGCAACAGTCAGCCGCATCATTCATTTAGGGCGGGAAATTCAAACCGAATTACTATTAGAATCGGAGCAGGTAGTAACAGCTTACGTGAGTCGCGAGCGCTTCGATTCTCTACAGTTAACGCGAGATCAGCAGGTTTACGTCAAGCCCAAACACGCCATGACTTTTCCTGCTTATTCAATTTAAATCAGCGGCTGCATCTTACTCAAAATACTATCGGGGAGCTTTTACAAAACACTGCTCCCACATCGTTACCAGGCACGTGCCTGGTAATGCTGTCTCGTGGCTCTAAATCGGAGGCAGATCCTCCTGAAATTCATTCCCAGGCAGAGCCTGGGAAGGGGAAAAAGCTTCCTCCTGAAATTTTGAGTGGGAACCATAAAAAAAGGTCAGCGAAGAATATGAATGCTAACAAATTGTTCAATTTAGCAACTAGCACTTTACTTACTTATCGCCGTTACATCCAGGCAGGATTAACACTTTTTGCAGGATTGGGACTTTCTGCGATCGCCTCTTCAGTTGCGTACAATTGGGAATACAAATCCATGCAAGCCGAACTGCAAGACCGGCTGGACAAAATAGCTACAGACATTCAGAGAGATGTTAGCGGCAATTTAGAAATAATTCGTGCTGCTGGAGCCTTTTACAGCGTATTTGACGGCGTTAAACAACCAGAAATGAAGACATTCGTTGGTCCTGCCCTCTACCGCCATCCGAGCCTGAAGGCGATCGCTTGGCTGCCCCGTGTTTCTGACTCTCCCCAATTCCTGACAGAGGAAATAGATTTAAGTTTAGATTTAACTGCCAATCGGTTAGCGTTAGAAAACGCCACAAAAAGACAAGAAATTATCGCGACTGACCGCCAAAAATTGCCCTCACAAAATTCCCCAAGCTTCTTCGTCTTTCTGCCAATTTTTAGTCAAACGTCTCCTGGCGATACCGCAGCCTTGCCGCAAAATTTACCTGCGAGCCAACCCGAAAATTTGAAAGGTTTTACTATGGGAATTTTGCTCATTGATGCTATTGTTAAATCGGCTTTACAGGAAACTCAACTTAACTTTGTTAACGTGTATCTTCAAGATCCTATGGCTCCTGAATCCGAAAGATTTCTCGCTTTTTACGAAGCGAAGACTAAAAGAATAGTTACTGACGAAAACATTAAAAATAAACTCTATATTGGGGAAAGAGCTTACTGCCCGGACGGCAGCAGTTGCACCCGCATTCTCAATATTGAAAATCGCAGGTGGCTGCTGCAACTGCGACTAACGCCAGAGTACATTAATCCTCTCAGATTTTGGCGTTCTTTGACTGTTTTAATATTAGGAATTATCTTAAGCTTGGCTGTGACACTTTATCTAATGAGCTTGTTGAATTATACAGATAAACTTGAACAAGTAGCAGCAGAACGCACGGCTAAATCTCAACAGCTAGAGCAAACGTTGCAAGAGTTGCAGCAAACTCAAACTCAACTGATTCAGCAGGAAAAAATGTCTAGTTTGGGTTTATTAGTTGCTGGTGTCGCCCACGAAGTCAACAATCCTATTAGTTTTATTTACGGCAATATTCAACACGCCAGCGCATATAGTAGGGATTTGTTGGAGTTGGTAAAACTCTACCAAAAATACTATTCATACCCTCCATCGGAAATTTCAAAGTATTTAGAAAATATTGACTTTGACTTTCTCAGCAAAGATTTGCCGCAACTGCTGTCATCGATGAAAATAGGAGCCGATCGCATTGTTCAAATTGTCAAATCTTTACGTAATTTCTCTCGCTTAGATGAAAGCGAAATGAAACCTGTCAATATCCATGAAGGCATTGACAGCACTCTGCTAATTCTGCAAAGTCGCCTGAAAGCTACAGCCCACCGCCCCGCGATCGAGATTGTTAAAAACTACAGCAATTTACCTTTAGTAGAGTGCTATGCCGGACAATTAAATCAGGTGTTTATGAATATTCTGGCTAATGCAATCGACGCCCTTGAGAGTTACAACCTCGATCGCGGGCCCAAAGCAGCCAAAGCCAATCCGCTCGCGATCGCCATAACCACAGAATATTCGAGCCCGGATAAAATAATTGTGCGGATATCTGACAACGGCCCCGGTATGGCAGAAAATGTCAAAAAACTGCTGTTTGACCCGTTCTTTACGACAAAACCTGCCGGAAAAGGGACGGGATTGGGACTGTCAATCAGCTATAAAATTGTCGTAGAAAAGCACAAGGGTGCGCTGCGCTGCGATTCGACACCGGGATTGGGGACGGAATTCTCGATCGAGATTCCGCTGCGGCAAGAAGTCAAACAAGCTGTACCGTTTGTTTCGCGGAAAATATCGGAGGCAGCTTAGAAAGGGCTGGGGAAGAAAAATTTTTTTCTTGTTAACTACTGTAATTCGGTCGGATTATAGTATTATATGTAATAATGCCAAAACCAATACTGCTTTATGCAGCTTAAACCCTTGGCACTGCCGATACTGTATAACCCAAACACGGCGAGACTAAATATGTTCAGTGACTTGCAAATTATTTACGAACGCGACCCCGCGGCGCGCAACTGGCTGGAAGTATTATTTTGCTATCCCGGACTGCAAGCACTTTTTTTGCACCGGATAGCAAACTGGCTTTATTCCGCTGGCCTGCCGTTTGTACCGCGCTTGATTTCCCAACTGAGCCGCTTTTTAACAGGTATTGAGATTCACCCAGGAGCAAAAATTGGTAGGGGCGTGTTTATCGACCACGGCATGGGGGTGGTAATTGGCGAAACTGCGATCGTTGGAGATTATGCTGTAATTTATCAAGGAGCGACCATTGGCGGCACTGGTAAAGAAATAGGAAAACGGCATCCAACGCTGGGAGAAAATGTAGTCGTGGGAGCCGGCGCTAAAGTTTTAGGCAATATTCAAATTGGCAATAATGTTCGGATTGGTGCGGGTTCGGTAGTGCTGCGGGATGTCCCTAGCGATTGCACAGTTGTAGGAATTCCCGGTCGCATCATCCCTCGGAAAAAGCAGGTGGAAGATGCTCAAAATTCTCAAGACATACCGGATTTGGAAGCTCAAGCGATTCGAGCTTTGTTCGATCGGATTAAGGACTTAGAAGACCAGGTTGATTTTTTAAAATCTCAACTCTCTCCGCTCAAAGCAACTGAATCCGAGCAAAAAGAAGCCGAGAAACATAAATTATTTATGTCTTCTAATTTATTCATTACAGACTTTTTAGACGGTGCAGGAATCTAGTAAAGCTTTAATTTATATAGATTTTGCCAGCCACACTATCCTGCTGTCATCGGACAAACGAACTTTTATTCTTTCAGTAACTGGCTATGACTATCGCTTCTCTTTCCACTAAAACTTTTGATGAAACGAGCCAACATATATTTTCTCGTCGCTCGCACTTGCCCAACAGAAGCAATGCTCTGTGGCGAATTGAAACTGGAGTAGTGCGAACTGTAACGTGGCTTGAAGATGGCACAATTATCACCTTGGGATTGTGGGGGCCTGGTGATACGATCGGCAAACCGATATCAAAATGCGATCCTTTTCAAATAGAATGCCTCACTAAAGTCGAAGCAATTTTACTATCTGGCGATCGCTGGCTAAATAGAGATATTTTGCTCAGTCACATTCAGCAGGCTGAAGATTTTATGGTAATGCGAGGTTACAAAAGAGTTGATTTTATGCTCTATCAACTCTTAACTTGGCTGGCTAAGAGGTTTGGTTCTGAGGTAGAGCGAGGACATCTGATCGATATGATTTTAACGCATCAGGACATTGCAGAAATTCTCGGTACAAGTCGCGTAACTGTCACTCGTACCCTCGGTAACTTTGAGCAGCAAGGCTTGATTAACCGTCTGCCGCTCCACCGGATTATTCTGCAACCTTCCGAGGTGTGGCACTACGAAATATAAAAAAAGGATATTAACTGTTAATGGTTTACGGTTGCTTATTTAGATGGTAGGAATGCGGTGCAAAAAAAAATCTTCGCTGGCAGTGCAATATTCGAGCAAATTCACAGTTCTCTAGACAATAAATAATTTGGATCGAATGTGCGTTAATTAAATTTTCTCATCGACTGGTCAATAAGTTCAAAAGCAAGTGCGATCGTCGCCCTTGCTTTTTGTTTCTCTTGATTTCTTTCTTCTCACTGCCAACAGATGCGATATCTCGCACCTGTTGACGGCCGCCAAGTAGGTGAGTATGAATAAACTGATGACACAGCATATATCCGCCTACCTACTTAGCAGTTACTTTAAGGCGGGGGTATTGCCTGTAAAATAGTTGCTCCCTGCAACATTTGAGACTTTGGGGATCTACCCGCTTCTGCTGGGTATTCCCAAGAGGGTGCAAAGGGCGAAACCAATAAGGGGCAAGCTTTCCAGCCACCCTGTACCGCCACGCCGAGCATCTGGCAGTTTCCGCCCCTGTGCCCGTGCTGCTCGTAATATCGACAGTGCCGACAGTTTAAACCTACATTTACGTTGCTCACGGGATTTCTCCAACCGTTTTTGTAATAAAAAAATACTAACACCTGTACACCTACCGGATTTGTGTACTATGATATAATCTACAATTTAAACTCGATCGCCAGTGGGGAATGTGGAACTATCTTCTAGAGTAGAATATGCCCTGTTAGCGCTCTTGGAACTGGCGAGCCACCACCCGAAGGATTCGCCCCTAACAGTGAACGAACTTACTGCTTCTCAAGAGATACCGGAACGCTATCTAGACCAAATTCTTGCCGTGCTGCGGCGTGCAAGTATCGTCCAGAGTTTGCGGGGCGCTAAAGGCGGTTATTTGCTGGCGAAAGAGCCTTGGCAGATTACTTTGCTAGAGGTGTTTTCGACACTCGAAGGCGACGGCAGCAGCCAGACTCAAAAAGTTTCGGAATCTGTAACAATAGAAAAAACTGCGGTGCTAGAAATCTGGCAGGAAGCTCAACAGGCATCTTGGGCTGTTTTGGGCAAATACACATTACAAGATTTGTGCGAACAGCGGGATGTTCGCAAACAAGCACATCCCATGTACTACATTTAAGGGGAGAGAAATTAAACCATGAGAATTGCTAAGGATGTTACAGGAATAATTGGCAGAACTCCTTTAGTTCAGCTCAATAAAATTCCCCAAGCCGAAGGAGTAGTTGCTCAAATTGTGGCCAAATTGGAAGGGATGAATCCGGCTGCTTCGGTGAAAGATCGGATTGCGGGCAGCATGATTCAGGCGGCAGAAGATGCGGGGTTAATTCAACCGGGGAAAACTATTTTAGTTGAACCGACTTCAGGCAATACTGGAATTGCTTTGGCAATGATCGCGGCGGCGAAAGGCTACAGTCTGATTTTAACAATGCCGGATACGATGAGTTTAGAGCGCCGATCGATGCTGAAAGCTTACGGAGCTCAGTTGGAATTGACTCCGGGACATGAAGGGATGTTAAGCGCGATCGCCCGTGCGGAAGAAATTGTAGAAGAAACCCCCGATGCTTTCATGCTGCAACAGTTTCGCAACCCCGCTAATCCAAAAGTTCACCGGGAAACCACGGCCGAGGAAATTTGGGAAGATACAGAAGGTAAAGTAGATTTTTTAGTTGCTGGAGTTGGCACCGGCGGCACAATTACTGGAGTTGCTGAGGTAATTAAACAGCGGAAACCGAGTTTTAAGGCGATCGCAGTTGAACCAGCCACCAGCGCCGTGCTTTCTGGAGGTAAATCTGGTGCTCACAAAATTCAAGGGATTGGTGCAGGATTCATCCCGGAAGTGTTGAAACCAGAGTTAATTGATGAGGTGATCGCAGTTAGCGACGCAGATGCGATCGCCTACAGTCGCCGACTAGCCAGAGAAGAAGGATTGTTGTCTGGAATCTCAGCAGGCGCGGCTTTATTTGCCGCAATTCAAGTCGGCAAGCGTCCCGAAAATGCTGGGAAATTGATAGTTTTTGTGCAGCCTTCTTATGGCGAACGCTACCTCAGTACAGTCTTGTTCAAAGACTTAGAATTGCCAACCGTCAGCGAACTCGAAGCATTAGTCAGCAATTATTAATACGTAGTAGGGGCTACCCCCGTGGTTGCCGCTTGGGAAGTAGGGGTAGGCACGGCGGGGCACTACCCCTACTTTTCAGACTTGATACAACTTCCAACTAGCCATCGCCAACATTCCGTAAATAACAAATTTTAGCGGGCGTTGAGGCATAATTTGGCAGAATTTAGCCCCTACCAAAACTCCGGGCACCGAACCCAACCAAATTGGCAATACCAAACTCCAGTTTACTGTTCCGAGGCTGAGGTGTCCCAGAGATGTAAACATCAACAAAATGGCCGCCTGGGAAATATCTGTACCCACCAATTTAGAAGTATCCAAGCGGAAAAAAGCAATCAGCAACAGTGCAAACATCGAACCGGAAGACACGCTAGTGATTCCCACTATGCAGCCTAAGACTGCTGCCGCACTCACAGTACAAATACGGCCATAATTAGTATTTAAGTCCCATTTAGGCTGCGGAGGCAATTTAAAATTAGGGAAAAATGTTTTGACCACTAATTGGGTCAGCGATAAAGCGACAATTAGAGCGATCGCTACTCCGAGAAATCGCAGCAATATGCTGTCTAAGTCTTGACTTCCGCTGGATTTGATGCAGTGTAAAATCCACACGCCAGTCAGCGAACCGGGCACGCTGCCCAAAGCCAGCCACTTAACTACTTGCAAGTCTAGGGTCTTTTGCTGCCAGTGTTTGAAGCCGCCAACAACTTTCATAAGTGTAGCAGCTACGACATCCGAACTAATAGCAATTGATGCTGGAACCTGGAAGACAAAAATTAACATTGGGGTGATGAGCGACGCTCCGCCAACTCCGGTCAAACCAACGATAATGCCCACGAAAAAGCTGAGAAAGGATAGTAATAAGTAGTTCACGGTTATGCCCAAAAACTGTGTATTTAAGCGCTGCCAACCAACAAATAGATAACTTGGGCGGCTCCTGAAACACAGCTACACAGGCTAAATATCAATTGCATTCAATATTTGTTACCAGAAACTTGGCTATTTAACGCTTTAGAGTTGCCGCGTTTTCAGCTACAATATTGTTGGTAAAAGTAAGTAAATGCAAATAAACAAAGCTACAAAAATTGTAGTGTAAAAGCTCCCTGATTTTCTTAAATTTACCTGTGTAACTGATTAAAAATCTTCGATTCATTGATGGTTGAGAGTCTGCTTTCTACCTTGAAGTGACGAGCGTCACAGGTAAAGCAGAGCTGAGGTTAACCGACTGCTGGCTGGAAAACAAATCGGGAGTATCGAGAACATTAAAATGAATCAATGTCACAACGACAATAGTGAAGGCGGTTGAGGAAACTAAACCCGTCAATAACTCTTTTTTGAGGTTTTTTTCCTTGGGTTTGTCTGCAAAAACATCTACAGCCCCGAATTGCATCAACAGAATTCCCGCAATATTGGATAGCCAGTAGCCGACAATTGTGCAAGGAAACAGTAAATCTGGGGAAAGCCCACTACAGATATACCCAAAGGCGTAGGCAATTGGCAGATTGAAAAATATGTCGTTCCACCAACACAGCGGTGAGAGCAAATATCCAATTGCCAGAAGCAACCCGCCTCTGATTTTTTTAAACCAGACTTCGTTAAAGCCCTTAGCTTGTGGCAACTGTTGGGTCAGTTGTTCTGCAAGCTGGTACTCTTCAATGACTTTTTTAGCGTTTTCCACGTTAACAGCTCATAACTCGATCGACTTACCGTATTTTAACATCCCAACAGATCTATGTCTAGTAAGTCGATCGAGTTACCGTATTTTATTGTCGCTCAGCTTAATTTACTTTCTTTCCGATACAAAAATATCTATCCGGGAGATGTTGTTGAAAATGCTGCCTGGTGCGAGTTTAGGCGCCCATCGAGAAATTGAAAGCTTCAGGCAAATGCTTGACAGTTTGCCAAAGATATGCAGTATCGATGCCCCAGTAATATTGCAGGTAAACGAGCAAAAGCCCGATCGCGACTGTCACGCCCAGCAATTTAGGGAATATTTTCGCGACACTCTCGAGCACTGCGAATGCTGCCCAGATAGCAGCAGCTAAGATGATAATGGAAGCGATTGTGGCAACTATATCGCTGTTCATGGTTAACTCCTGTTGACAATCAATCGGGTATTACAGAACTACTTGGGCTGACGGCGGCTGCAAAGATCAAATAAATTACTCCAATCCCCAATAAGCCGACAGCCGAACTGAAGAGGAATATCAACCAATCTGACGGTTCGTAGGTATGCTCGTCAATTTGGCGGCGAACGATAAAGTATTTTCCAGTTGAGATTAACACTGTCGCCAAACCTATGAGAGAGAAGATTAAACCTAACTTCCACCCCATCACCTGGCGGTACTGCACGGGCAGTTGCCCGACGCGAAGTCGGACGATGATGACGCCAAAACCCATGAGTGCGACCGCGGCCCGCATCCACGATAAAAAGGTGCGTTCGTTTGCCGATCGATCGATCGCCCGCGACAGATTTTGCTGCGTTTGTTTCTCATCATCTACTTGCATCGGTTTGAACGATAATTGCACGCGCTCCAACTCTTTAAGATTAATATAAAACCAGCGCCATTATTCGGGTGCCATCAAACCTTCTAAGCTAGAAGGAATGGTGAACATATAATAAATTACCCCAGTCCCTAGGATGGCGATCGCGAGGCTGAAAAGAATTACCCAGCGATCGGTAGGTTCATAAGTATCGTAATCGATATCGTGGCGGACGCCGAAGTAGTGCTTAGTTGATAAGAGCACTGTCAGCAAACCCACTATTGAAAAAAGCAAACCCAACTTCCAACCATTGCCGGGACTTGGCAGCAGAGGGGGATGGAAGGCGCGAAGGCGCACGATAACTACGCCAAAACCCATCAGCGATATTGCTGTCCGCATCCATGCTAAATAAGTGCGCTCGTTTGCCAAATGATCTCGCACCCGCGACGGATTTGGTCGCTTAATCTTTTCTGTATTTACTTTCGTGGATTTCCAATTTAATAGCATAGATCGACCTTTTAATATTAACTCCAAATATGAAGGTAAACCGATATATTTTTGCTGGGACGATTATCCGCCGGGGATCTATCCTCGGCGGTTCTTGCGTTGCAACGGGCTTTACACAGCCGATCGCATTACAACTTCACCAAAACTAATCATTTTCCTCAGTAGGTGCGTTGGGAAGTTGCGTATCTATGTACGCCTGAGTCACGTCAGGAACAAACCAATTCGCATCCCCTGGCTGGAAAACTTTAGCAGTAGGAACGTTGAATTCTACAGCCCCCGTATCGGGATTAGCTCTCGCTACAAGTTGAGTTCCGTCAACTATCTTAACAGCTAGACCGCCAGTCAATTGTTCTGAATCTTGATCGGTCGTTCTTAAATCGGTTGCATTGACATCGCTGGGTAGAAAAATCCCATCGCAATCCCATTTATATTCAGTTGTTTGGCCGTCAGCTAGAAAATACAGGGCATTCTCGTAAGAAGAGTCCGCTGCTTTTTTGCCTTTCGGGCCGTAGACAGCCAGGGTTTTCCCTGTCTCGTTGCGGCACTGACCCCAAGGTTTTCCCGTTTCTAAAGTGTATTTTTGAAACTCCAATTGAGAGATTTTTTTGTGGAGTTCCTTAGGGGTATAATCCTGGGCGCTATCCGGTGAGTCTTTCGCAGCCTTGAGAGTGTTCAGAGCTTCAGTCAGAGCTTCACTCACCTCTATGTAGTCGGGATTGCTCGCATATCTCGGCGTTTTTGGAGCGTCGGCCCAGGAGGGAGGAACGAATACTAAATTGGCGGCCATTACCAAGAGCACTAAAACAAATTTGAACATTTTCACAATTTTTCTCCTTTTCTAGATTGTCAGGTTTTTTCCAACTTTCTGTTTGCTTGCTATTTTAGGACTTAGGCAAAAACCAGCTCTCTTTAACTTGTTTGCCCGATCGACCAAATTTTGCAGAATCGAAAAATCTGGTTTTTTAGCGTTCTACCTATTGTCAAAGCCGAGCTGCGTGGGCTAGTGGCGAAGTGTTCGGGCGATCTTTTAGGAATTCATCCTCAAGTTTTTAGCTCGGTTTGATTCACCACTACATGATTTATTGAGATCACAGGTATCTTGTTGCCTAAGTCTGGCAATTGTCTAGCTCAAAAAATGGTTTCAACTTTCGTGAATACTTGAGGCTAAATTACTTTGAAGCTGCTTTTAGCTTGATTACTCACTTCATCATTAACTTAGCATATTTCTTGATATATTTCAATCGATTTAGCCCTATTTTTAAGCAAATAATTGTTAAGGTGAAAATGATGAGTTAGGACTTACGGTCTGGCAATTTATCTACCTATAGAGGGATGCAAATAGCGAAGGGCTAATTATTAGTTAGATTGAAATTGCGGGAGCAGGCGATAAGTACCGCTTTCAATCAGAATAAATATTCCCAAACCAATCAAAACAAAAGGAACAACAACCTTGCTATAGCGAGTCAAAATACGGGCGATCGCCCTTTGGCGAGTTAATCGGTAAGCGGCATAAGACCAAACACCTACCATCACCGAGAAAACCGCCAAAATCACCACCAAGCTCGGCAAATCGCTGCTAGCAAACAGCGGCAAATAAATACCGATGTTGTCACCCCCGTTGGCTATAGTAACAGCAGCCACATTCAAAGTTTGGGGGTTGAAAAGATTTGCTATTTTTGACACAAGTGAATTAGATTTCCGGTTAAATTCGCCAGATACAGCTTGTACGTCATTTTCCTCATTATCTCTCTTGACTAAGTGACTGATGCCGATCGCGATCGGAAGCAAACCCAGCAAGCCAATCCAAGCTGTCGGCACAATTAAACCGCCAAAAAAACCCGGCAAACTAGCAGCGATGAGTGCTGCAAATCCGAGGTACTTACCGACAAAGATATGCCGGGGGCGGAAAGTATCGTTTACCTGGGCGAAGAACAGCATGGAAAGCACCATATCGTCTATATTGGTTGCGGCGAAAGATGTAATCCCGGCAATAATCGCTGCTGCAATCCAATTCATGTGCTGTCCCTGCAATTTTTCTAAACTTCAGTTTCCCTGGCGTTACCTCTGCTCATAGTTATCAAACAGAAACAGCAACCAACTAAAGATATTATACTTAAAGTTGGGCTTGCCAGAGTGCCGCTTTCCACCAGAATCGCCATTCCCAATCCGATCAAAACAAAAGGCACAAGCTGATTGCCGTAGCGAGTCAAAGTATCCGCGATCGCCCGCATCTGAATTAACCGATAAGCAGCGTAGCACCAAACGCCCACCATCGCGAAGAATACAGCGAGAATCACCGCCAAACTTTCTAAAGTATTGCTAGCAAAAAGCGGTACATATATCCCGATATTGTCGCCCCCATTTGCCACCGTCACCCCTGCTACGCTGTAAGTTTGAGGAGACAAAAAATTGCTAAAAAAAGATTTCTCAGATTGCTCTAATTCTGCCTCAGCTTCCGAATCGTCAGTTTCTGGATTCAGCAAGCGGCTAAGCCCGATCGCAATTGGCAGCAAACCCAGCATTCCGATCCAATCTGGCGGAAAGATTAAGCGGCCAAAAAACCCCGGAATGCTAATCAAAACCAGTGCAGTAAAGCCCAGAAACTGACCGAAGACGATATGCCTGTGCCGAAATACTGCATTCACCTGCGAGAAAAACAGCAGCAGAATCAGAATATCGTCAAGATTAGTAGCTGTAAAAGCTGTCATTCCCGTAGAAATTGCTGTTAGTAGTTCATTCATTTCTGTATCTCCTTAATTTTTGTGCTGGGTTTTTACGCCTGCTTTTTTTACCGCGTCAAATCTTTGAATCAAATCAATGTAGGGTAAGCACTGCCCATCAATGCCTGTAACAGCGTGAGTTGCAAATGTTTTGGTGGGCCGTTCCCACCCTACAATTACGAATCAAAGGCTTGTTAGAGCGTGAGTTGCAAATGTTTTGGTGGGCCGTGCCCACCCTAGAATTACTAATCAAAGCCGTTGTTGTCGATCGATACTGTATTCAATCGAACACCGCCGTAAATTGCATTTTATACCTCGAATTTGGCGTGAATTGCGTCAATACCCTGCTCCATCGAACCAACAAGTTCAGGATAGCGCCGCCGCTGCAAGAAAAACCATCCGCAAGTAGCCACCAAGTACATCAAGAACAAGTAAGGAAACGCATCGTAAGGAGCTTCGGGAACTGGGAACATAGTGCTGCCTGGAATGCCCACACTTCCCGCAATCGGAATCATCATAAATGCGATCGCCGCCACCGAGAATAGCACATCTCGCACGCGCAATTTACCAATTTTGTGCAGGTAAACCGGAGCTGCGATCGAAATCAAGATGTATACCGTTAAAAATCCGTAGCTGCAAATTGCCCCCAAATAACCCATACAATCGAACAGTTTGATGTTAAACACAGACATCACAGCCGGCACCAAAAATGTCATAAATGTACACATCGTTACTGCAACGTGGGGAGTTTTATTAGACGAATGCGCTACACCTAATGAAGAGTGAAACAAACCGTGGCGCGCCATCATAAAAAACACTCTCGCCGCTGGATTGATGCTGCCGAGCACGCAAGCAAAAAAGCTAAATAAAGCCCCGAAAGCCACTAACTCTCCCAGCCAACCCATCCCCACTTGTTGCGCCAAAAAACTCAGAGGTTCTTCAGTATTAGTAATAGAAACTCCAGTACCGCTAAAACCCAAAACCTCAATATAGGTCATCAAAATGAAGAATAAGCCTGCCATGACAGCACTGCCCATGACAGCCTTGGGGATATTTTTTAAGGGTTTTTTGGCTTCGTCGCCCAGAGATGTAGCACTTTCAAAACCAGAGAAACCAAACATTACTAATACAAGTCCCGTCGCTATGTTGCCGGGAGTTACGCCTTCTAAAGTTAATTGGGACATATCTAAGGCAAAACCTTTGTGCGCCCAGATGATAATTCCTAAAAGTGCGATCGCCGCCACTGATGCCCCCTCCAGCCACAGCATCGCCATAGCTGAAAGCTGGATATCTTTATAACCTGCATACCAAGCAACGCCCGCCCCGATCGATAACAGCGTAATCGGTGACGGATGGATGCCTAAATGACCGATGAAACTACCCGTAAAGTTGGCAAAACCACACAAAACGGACATCGCAGTAAATAGATAAGCGAGTACCAAACTCCAGCCGCAAACTACGCCGGCAGTAGGGCCAAGTCCTTTAACAATATAAGAATAAAGAGAACCTGCAGAAGCCGATCGACTCGCAAATTGGTTGATATTGATGCTGACAAATACTAGGCCCATCAAGCCGATCGCAAAACTCAGCCAAGCCCCGTTTCCTGAAAGAGCGACGATTAAACCTATATTAGATGCTGGTATAGTTGTAGGTGCAATGACGGCAAAGGATTGAGCTAAAACCTCCCCGAAGGAGAGGCAGTCCGGCTTTAAGCCGTGTGCACTGTGATTTTTTTGCGTTTTCTTGGTCATTTATCTTCTGTATTTTTGTCGATCGACATTTGGCGATCGGCTTCAAATTGTCGGTTCTGCTTCAGCCTCGGGCAGAGTGTTCTGACGCTTGAGTCTCACTGTAAGACCCTTCAGCCGTAAAATCAAATGTTGTTTTTTATCGAATTCATAAATGCAAGTGATGCAGTGCCGCGGCAAAAGAACTGTTGGAAAACGGTACCTATCTGTCGCCACAAGCTCAAACCCTTGACGTTAAGAGGAAAATTGAAATAGCGGCTGCTAACCGTCCTTTTCGGGGAATTCCAACCTGTACAATAGAGTCGATCGAAAAGTTCAGGTCAAAACTTAGCCGCCAGAGATTTTAATCTCAAAAAATAACTGTATTTAGTAAAGGGGCACTCAGAATGGCCGGAATGACGCTGGACCAACTGCGAGTTTTTATAGCTGTAGCCGAACACCTGCACTTCAGCCGCGCGGCGGAGGAACTTTACATCACTCAACCCGCTGTCAGTGCGGCAATCCAAAGCTTAGAAGCGCAATATGGAGTAAAACTATTTCACCGCATCGGCCGCCACATCGAAATCACTGAAGCCGGGAAGTTGCTGCAAGTTGAAACGCAGAAAATTCTCGACCAAGTTGCTTTGACTGAGAGAGGTTTGCGGGAGTTAAACGACTTGCAGCGAGGCGATTTAAAATTGGGTTGCAGTCTGACCATTGGCAATTATTGGCTGCCTGATAAAATTAGCAAGTTCAAACAGAAATATCCTGGTATTTGCGTGAATTGTACTCTGGCCAATGCCGAAGAAATTTGTGCCGGTACGGCGACGGGAACATTTGATTTGGGTTTAGTGACCGGAGACATCAAAGCTTCGCTTAAGAACACTCTGGAGGAAGAAGTTATAGGCAGCGAACGCTTGCTGATTGTTGTTGGCAAATCTCACCCTTGGTTTGAACGGGCAGAGGTGAGTTTAACGGAAATTGCGCAAACGGATTGGGTCATGCGAGAAGCTGGTTCTGGAGTTCAGCAAATGTTGGAACAAGCTTTGCAAAGTTGGGGCATTAATCCCCATGAATTGAATGTCACTTTAGTTTTGAACAGCAGTGAAATGGTAAAAGCAGTGGTGGAAAGCGGCACAGGTGCAGCGGCTATTCCTGAATTGATGGTAAAAAAAGAATTGCAGCTATCCACACTGCGATCGATTAAAATTATAGATAGTCAACCAAGTTCTAATGTATCTTTTGAAATAATTAAACCAGTTTTGAAACTGAAGCACAAACAGCGTTTTCAAACTGGAATTACTAAAGCTTTTGAACAGATCTTAAGTCAAGATGCTGATAATTGGTAATTCAGGACTTAAGCAGGAATACTCAAGAAAGCGGGTTTTTTACCGACATAAAAAGCTAAACGCCGTGTATTTTCGTAAAGAAACCCGGTTTCTGGCCACCAGTGCGTCCAGGATGATAATTATCTCTCAACCAATTTCCTCAAGTCCAATAAATTTTTACCTCCATCACCAACAATCATCGGCAATTTCCCATTCCATTTTTCTATAGCCTGCCTTTCCAAAAATTCCGGAGTCAAATTGTCCCGCAGCAACCTTTGCACTTCGGCTTCTCCCTTGGCTAAATTTACCTTAGCCTCGGCCTCTTTTACTGCCTTCAGCGCTAAAAACTCCCCTCTTTTTGCCTCCTGTTCGGCAATTTGTTTCGCCTCCACTGCATCGCTAAACCGCTCAGAAAAATGAACGTGTACTAAAGAAATATCGTCAACTGCAATATGATATGTAACCAGTCTCAAGGTCAAATAATCATCAACTGCGGCTTTAACTTCTCCCCGTTTAGTAATAATTTCTTCAGCCGTGTATTTTGCCATAACTGCTTTTAATACTTCTTCAACGGCCGGATCGATAATGCGAGTAACCACTTCTTTTTCGTCACCTATTTGTTGAAAAATAGCATTAGCTTCTTCTGGGATAATGTGCCAGTTCAGCGCTACATCCGTGAAAACATCTTGCAAATCTTTTGAGGAAGCTTCAGCGGAACTTTCCTGTTTTTGCACCCTAACGCTCAACTTTTTTACAGTATAAACTATGGGGACTATTACGTGAATTCCTTCTCCGAGTACCTGTTCTTCCACTTTACCAAACTGCATCATCACGCCCCGTTCTCCAGCGTTGACAATGACAAAAAATCTGGACATAATAGCTAAAAACACTATCACTAGAGCTACTAGAACAGCTCTGTAAAATTCCTTATTTTTTTTATTGCTTGATTTGAGTGAGTCAACGTTAATGCTGGATTCTCCCACCATATTCCACCCCGACGATAGCACTTAATTATAGGACAAATATTGACTTAACCGATATTCTATTTGCCTTCCACCAGCAACTGTTCAAAATCTGCGGCAGACACAGGAGGACTGAACAAATATCCTTGCATTGTATCGCAATTGTAGCGACAGAGAAAATCTTTTTCGGCTTCCGTCTCAACTCCTTCGGCAATTACCTCAAGACAGAGACTGTGCGCCATTTCAATAATAGCTTTGACAATCGCTGCATTTGTGCAACCCTCGGTGATATTGCTGATAAAACAGCGGTCAATTTTTAAAGTATCGAATGGGTATTGCGCCAGATAGCTTAAAGAAGAATACCCTGTTCCAAAATCGTCAATAGATATACAAACTCCCAAATTTTTCAATTGTTGCAAAGTAGCGATCGCACTTTCGGCATCCTCCACCATCAAACTTTCGGTCAGCTCTAATTCCAAACTGCTCGGTTTCAAACCAGTTTCTGCTAAAATTTGGGCAACTCTGCTGCTGAGCTCCGGTTGGTGAAATTGGCGCGGCGACAGATTCACCGCTATCCGCAGCGAAAAACCTGCATTTTGCCAAACTTGCATTTGCCTGCAAGCTGTGTGCAAAACCCACTCGCCTAACTGTACAATGAAGCCAGTTGCTTCCGCAGAGGGAATAAATTCTGCGGGCGAAATCAGCCCTTTTTCTGGATGCAGCCAGCGTACTAAAGCTTCTGCGCTCATAATTTTACCAGTCTCGACATTGACCTGCGGCTGATAATAAACTTGGAATTCTTCTCGTTCCAATGCGTCGCGCAAACTTGTTTTTATCTGGTCTAATTTGTCGGCTGCATCTTGGATCAATTCGCTGCTTGGCCGCAAAGTATTGTACTTTTCTGCGACAGCTTCTTGTTTTTTCAAGCGGCTCGATATCGCCCCCACAAGTTCAGCTTTAGTAAAAGGTTTAGTCAGATAATCATCTGCTCCCAATTCCATACCTTGCCGCATTTCAGAGCGATCGGCTTTACCGGTGAGAAAAACAAAAGGCAGTGTAGCAGTAACAGGATTAGATCGCAAGGCCACCAGCACCCCGTACCCGTCAAGTTCCGGCATCGTCACATCGCAAAGAATCACGTCGGGAAGATTTGACACCGCCGCATTTAAACCTTGCGCTCCATTTTCTGCACCCGTCACGTCGAAACCTTCAGCTTTGAGGAGTTTGAGAATATTCTCCCGGATTATTTGCTCGTCCTCAATCACTAAAATCTTTTTCATACGTCATTCCCTGAAAGCGATATAATTGACCCTCTAGCTGAAAGCGATAAGCGTGGCAATAACGGAGAACGCACAGCTCGATCGGCTAAACAGCCGAAGCTTTTCCGACCAAAATAGCAGACTCCCCTGAAAAACGGTAATTTTTCAAAGATAACTAGATTAATGTTTCTCTGTTTAGTCAGCGCCGTCCGTATTATTACAAGTTTAATTAATAATGTCTAAACTAATTCTAGGCGATCGACAGTTAGCATCGCCCTGAATAAATGCTAAACTAATTGTGCCACCTGAACGAGGGTATGCAAACAATCTCAGCCTATTTATAACAGTTGCAAAAAATAATGCAACTGCAAGCAAGTTCCAAAGCCTTGCGGAGTCAGTCTTTTCCCATTCTTCAACGTAAAATCTCAACTTTCAAATCTCAAATGGTATTACCTACTGGATTCCCTGAACCCGCACAGATTGGGGTCATAGAAGTTAAGCAATATCCTCAGTACCGCGCTGTCACCTACACCCACGCAGGCGATTTGCGACAAGCAACTGGAATCGCCTTCAATCCCTTATTTCAACATATCAGCAACAACAAAATTGCGATGACAACGCCAGTAGAAGCGCGCTACACAGCAACTTCCGGGCAAATCGATGCGGTTCCCCAAGCAGAAGTTTCGTTCCTCTATCCCGCACCAAATATCGCCCCCAGCAGCGTTAATTCCGCTGTAGTAGTCACAGATACTTCGCCGATGACGGTTGTCAGCATCGGTGTGGGCGGGGCTTACACTTGGGAAAGCTATGAAAAGAACCTCCAGAAACTCAAAGATTGGCTTCAAGAACATCCCGAATACGAAATAGTCGGGCCGCCGCGCCGCTTTTTTTACAATTCCCCGATGACGCCGGAAGCAACTAAAATCAGCGAAGTACAAATTCCGATTAAGTGCCGCTGACGTGAACAACTAATTCGCGAATGTGACCCCGCTGGCGGTGTTCCCACAGGTAAATTCCCTGCCAAGTTCCTAACAGCAACCTGCCGCGATCGATCGGGATTTGTTCAGAAGTATGAGTCAGCGCAGTGCGAATGTGCGCCGGCATATCGTCTGGGCCTTCGGCATCGTGAATGTAGCGATCGCCCTCCGGTACCAGTTTAGCCAAAAAGTTAGCCAAATCCTTAAGTACATCCGGGTCAGCATTTTCTTGAATCACCAAACTAGCAGAAGTGTGGCGCAAAAATAAGCTACAAATTCCCGTTTTGATACCTGAATTCGCCACCGCATCTTCTATCTTAGGACTGATGTTGCACAGAGACTTCCCTGTAGTTTGAATCTTGAGTATCTGTTGATAGTGAGTCATGCGATTTTAGATTTTGGATTTTAGATTTTAGATTTTGGATGAGACTGATGCAAAACTCTTCAGTCTGGAGTTGCGCCGACTTTGTTTGTGTAGGATCGATTTCTAATGACCGTCTTCTATTTTAAACTTTCGATGAGACTGATGCAAAACTCTTCAGTCTGGCGTTGCGCCGACTTTGTTTGACAAGAAGCGATTTCAATCGCCGTCCGCCTTTGTTTGACAAGAAGCGATTTCAATCGCCTTATGTAAAATAGTCTACAACAGCTTGGGCGATCGCCTCCGTACCATTTTTATCCAATTTACCCGACAAACGCGGCGGATGTAGCGGTTGTCGCAAAAACTCCCAATCCCCCTCAAAAAACTCCGTCGCCGTCACAATTTGATGTTCCGCATAATTTTGAATCCCTTCCAGCAACACCGCAGCTTCTGCAAAACCTTCTCTCATTATAGAAACAACAGGTATTTGCAACCGCAAAGCTTCCGCAAAAGTGCTGTATCCCGGTTTAGAAACTAAGCGCCCGCAGACAGGCATAATATCAACCGGACGCGGTAAAATCGGGAAAGATTGTGCAAACTTCGGATTTTTCACATTAATCAAATTTGGCAAATCGGGAGATTCCGCATCAAAAGTAATAAATTGCCAGTCGCTAAATTGCTGTAAATTTTGATAAGGAATTTCTTCTAAACCCAGTCCGCCGAAAGTCAACAATACAGTTTTTTCCAGGGGTGTTTCGATGCCGAATACTTCCCGAACTTTATCGTTACTGTAGCGAGGATTGCCGCCAGTCAAGCCCACATCTTGAATATTGGGGAAAGCTGCCATCGGTTCGTGTAAAGGAAGACGAAAAAGCCGATCGCACATTCCGAAACACTCACCAATCCAATCTGCCATTTCTACGAATTCCCCGCCCCAATCGCGATAGATAAAATCCCACCCGAAATTGCTCATCATCCAGCAAGGAACCCCAGCCGATGCCGCCATTCGCGTTGCCAAAGGAGGAATGTCTGCCAGGATCAAACCCACGCGATTTTGCTTGATAAAATTAACTTCGCCCGCAATTAGCGAATTTTGCTTTTTCCGAATTTCCAGCAATTTTTCCAGCGTCGCGTCTTTATCCATATGCAAACTGTCAGCTTGCACGACACCCACATCAAAAGCCCGGGGACGGTGGATAAAGTCGCCACTAATGTAAGACTCTAGCAGCCACCGAGGGGCAGTTGTTGTCATAATTAGTAAAATATCTGGATTTAATTCTTGAATCTTTGCAGCTACGGAGGAAACTCGGACAGCGTGGCCGAATCCGTGATTCGTGATGGCAATATATAATGTTGGTCGAGACATTGATAATAGGGAATAGGGAATGGGGAATGGGGCATCGGGAATTGCGAATTGGAGGTAGAGACTGGAAGCCAACAAGACCAAGCTTCAAGCGACGCAGAAGGAACAATGACAAATTTAATAACTAATGACTAAGCGGTTGTGTATTTAACTTGTATATTCCTAACCTTGCTCGGAGCAACAGCCCAGAAGAGTTTTATTATTATTTTAGATGCAATTTAAAGGCTGACTAGCTTATGTTACCTATTGATAAGATCTCCGGTCTCTTGAATATAATAAAATTAGTTTTTAATGATGAACGCGACTCCTCTCTTTATGAATAAATTAACACTAAAATTTTTCCTCCTAACTTAATTATAATTGCACAGGCATCGAATATGCAAGCACTCATCAATTGGAGGTGCTTTTAGACCAAACAGGCAATTGATTAATCTTGTCCAGGGTTATATCTACATACTTTTTACCGTCCGCCGCTTGATTTTCCCCAAAATATCCATCATCGCCGTCGTGCTTGTGAGGGCCGCTCAAAGCTTCTGCATAGCGGCCTTGCAAACGAGCTTGGTTGAAAGGAGAAGTCGCGTACCAGTACCAGCGACTCGGAAAAACTATGCCGCCAATATCCTCAATTGAATCGCGAGTGCCGCGAAAGTGGAAAATGCGATCGGCCTCTGCAAAACCATTTTCTCCCGAAAACACGCCCCCAACCGAAACAACCGTAATTTCTGCCTTCAGCCATTCTTTAAGATAGCGAGTAGCACCCAAAGCAACTTGTGCGCCGCCGCTAGTGCCAATTAAAATAACTTTCAAAGGTTGTTGAGGATTAACTGAAATGGGAGATTGAGCATTCATGCGCTCGATAATTGCATTAGCCATTCCCTGATTGTATGCAAAGCCGTAGCGATAATCTAAAGAAATTGCAAACCTCCAGAGATTGCGAATTTTGATGAATATATCCCCCGCAATCGGCCCGCTTTTTGCCTGTTCTGCAAACCGCCAAAAAGGAGCTAGCCACCGCTCTCCTCCTAAACTTTTGTTAGACGCTGAATAAGGAAAAACATCGCCCACTGCTACGCACTGCGGGTGACTTTTAACTAAACGCTTGAGAAAAAACTCTTCGCCAGGGGTTAATTCGTCCCCCGAAAAATCGCCAACTCCCGGTAAAAAGATGATATAACAATTGAGCGGCGAAGACTTGCGCGCTTCTAGATTGCCCTTGTTTGAAGGCAAAATCTCCGGCGGATTTTTCTTAAAACCCAAAGTTTCGGCACTTTGATTCAGCCACCATATAACAGTTCCCACCGGGGAAAGAATGCCCCAAATTATCAGAATTACACCTGCGACGATCAGCAAATTTAAACTTCCCCCGCGCAGCCATGCAAGTATCCTTAAAATCAATCTTAGCATTTAATAAAATCTGGTAGAATGCCAATTAATTAGCTAATTACGTAGAAATAGTTCGGTGATTCTGCTGTATTAGAGCTTATTTTGTAAAAGTTGTCAACTATCTTGAGGAGCAGGAGTTCAACGTGAAGGGAGAAGATTCAATTGCAGGTTTGGGGGCTACCCTTTGGAACGCACTTTCTTTGAACGGCAATTTTTACGAAAAAACTCCATACACTGGCAGAACTAAGCAAATAGCTTTAACAATTGTAATTTTAGCTGCGGTGTCCCGCGTGTTGGGCAGTGCTGTCATCTTGTTAATCAACCGAACTGAGCCATCCGTATTATTTCTAGGACTTTTGATAGATGGTTTGGCAGTCGCGGGGGGTTATTATTTTTGGACTTTCACTATCTTTAAAATCGGGCAGTGGCTGAAACCGGGTCACGTAACTTATAGGGAGTTGTTGGTTCCGATAGGCTTTGCCTACGCCCCCCAAGTGCTGAATTTTTTAACGCTGATTCCCTTGCTGGGAGAAGGAATAGAGCGCATATTAGCTGTGTGGAGTTTGCTAGCTGTAATTGTTGCGGTTCGCCAAGGTTTGGATATTCAAACTCGCTGGGCGGTGTTAATTTGTTTTGTGGGTTGGCCGTTGATTCAAATTGCGATCGGCTTTGTGAAAGTATTTGAACAGTTGTTTTCACGATGGCTTTAATTAATCAATACGGAAGCAGTATAGTAAACTCGCTGCCCTCTCCAGGTTCCGACTTGCAAATTAGCTTTCCTCCATGTTGTTCTACCACAATTTGATAACTGATAGACAATCCCAAACCAGTCCCCTTACCTACCTCTTTAGTAGTAAAAAACGGGTCGAATATTTTACCCAGCACCTCCGAACTCATCCCCACACCATTATCAACAATGCGAATCGCTACTTGATTTCCTTCCGCGACTTGAGTGCAAATCTGAATTGTTGGAGTCTTTGTCGAGTCAGCTTCACTCACTCTTTCGCAAGAAAAAGCATCAATTGCATTGGTAAGTAAATTCATAAATACCTGATTAATTTCTCCCGGATAGCAGTTCACTAAAGGCAAATTGCCGTACTCCTCGATTACTTGAATATCACTTAATTTTTGAGCCAAAATCATCAATGTGCTGTCGATCCCTTCGTGGAGATTAACCCATTTTTTATCTGATTCATCTAGTCGAGCAAAGTTTCGCAGCGACAGCACAATATCGCGAACCCTCGCAGCACCAACTCTCATGGAATCAATCATTTGAGTGAAATCATTTATCAAAAAACTTAAATCAATTTGCTCACTTTTATTTATTATTTCTTGCACGGGATTTGGGTAATTATTTTGGTATAACTGTAGTAAATCTAGTAAATTTTTAGAGTATTCATTGGTGTAATGTAAATTCCCATAAATAAAGTTAATCGGGTTATTAATTTCGTGAGCAATCCCCCCTACCACTTCTCCTAAACTAGACATTTTTTCACTTTGAATTAGCTGCAATTGAGTGCGGCGAAGTTCTTCCAGTGCAGTTTGCAATTTCTCAGTTCTTTGGGCTACTCGCGTTTCCAGAATAGTATAAAAACGGGCATTTTCTAGAGAAATAGCTGCTTGTGCAGACAGGATTCCCAAAATTTCTAGCCTATCCCTAGTAAAAGCACCTTTTGTTAAATTGTTTTCTAAATAAAAAATTCCCGTAAGGTTGCCTTGATGGATAATTGGCAATACCAGGATAGATAGGGGTTGATTGGTCGCAATATAAGGATCGGATTGGAATTGCTCGGCTCGGGTAGCATCATCTAAAACCAAGTATTTTTGGGTTCTTTCTACATAGTTAATTAATGAAATTGGGAGGCTCTCGGATTCGGCAATCGGGAGAGATTGTAACACGGTTACATCATTAAACTGATCTGTAAGTCCAGCTTCTATGAATAATTGATTACCTGTCTTGGCAAGAAATAATACTTTTTGAGCGCCTGCGTTTTCCTTCACAAGCTGTACGAGTTTCTCTAGCAAGCGGCTGAGAATAATTTCGCTCGAAACAGCTTGTGATGCTTTGACAACTGTTGACAAATCCAGCACCAAAGTATTGTTGATAGTAGTTTTGGCAGTCGTGACAACATTTTTAGATATTGGTTTTTGATGGCGATCGACTAAATAATGATAACGGGATTCTAAGTATTTAACTTTTGCTATAGCTCCCCAGCGAATGTAAGCATAATAAGCTTTTGTCAGATAAGATCGAGCACTGAGATCTTTATTCCAAAAGTGATAAAACTCTCCCGCTAATTCATAAGCTAATGCTTCTTCGTGGGTGTAACCGTTAGCAGCAGCTCCTTTAATAGCTAAGTCATAATAATCCATTGCTGCAAGTTTATCGCTGATAACTCGCGCTTTTTCTGCTTCGACTAACTCGTACTTGTGCTGATAATTCATGGGTGCATGGTAGGCCCACTTTTTCATAATTTGCTGATTAGAATTAACAATATCTAGGTATGCTTCTTGATTGTCACTGTCAGGATAGTGAGCGAGGAGAGCCAGCGAATAGTAGAAATTGTGTACCCCAACAGTGATTAAGCCGATCGCCCCATCTGCATATTCTGCCGCTAATTTACCGCTGGCAACAGCCGAAGCATAATCTTTCAATAAATAAAGCAGCATCAATTTACCCACGTAAGCTGCAAACAGCGACATTCGATTATTTTCTTTCTGCCAACGCGACATCACAGCAGGTTCATCCAACCTGCCACTAGCTAACCGTACTTGCTCTGCTGTTTGGCTTCTTAAGCTTGAAGCAATTCCTTGCCAAATTTGAGCATAACCTATGGCAAATTCGTGTTTATTTTTCAGCAAAAACTCCATCGAAAGGGTTTGTTTATCTTTGACATATTCTAGCGGTTCTCCAACCAAAAACAAATTGGTAATATAATGCTTACAATTATAAATTGCCCATTCTAAATCTCCAGTTTCGACACCTGAATTCATTCCTTCTCGAAAGGAGACAAGTGTATTTTTAGTAGACTCTTTCCAGATTTTTATATGACCATTAAACATTACATAAACCTTAGCTTTTTGTTGGCTAGCATTAAATTGTTCTAGCAGCTTTAAAGCGATTAGTCCAGCGTAGTAGCCAGCTTCGATGTCGCCTTCTGTCCCGCACAGGATCATTCCATAAAGAGTATAGGGAAAAGCTGCTAATGCTGAATGACCGTGATCGATACAAAGATTAACCATAGTCAAGACGAGGGACGACACAATTTCTGGTTTGGCAATATAAGCAGGAGGATAGAGGGCTGTCATGATTTCCATAGCTGCCAGTTGATAAGGATCTGTCATAACTGGCAGGTTTTCTAATTCCTCAATCTGAGGCAATTTTGGCACTGCAATGGTTTCGTTATCTAATAGGTTTACTCCCAGCATTTCCAGGACTTCTAGACCTGTTTCAACAGCTTTTAGCATCTGGCTTTGAGCCTGATAAAATAGGATTTTTAGCTGATACACTTTCACTCTGTCAAGCTGGTTTTTAGCCGATCGCAAAACCACTTCCGCCAATTTTTCTGCTTGCTCGAAGTTGGTATTTAAATATTCCGCTTCCAGCGTCTCTACATACAACCGCAGCGTCATGCTATAGTTGCGATCCCAGCTATCAGGTGCTAATAACGAAATTCCCACATTCAAATACTTAACAGCGGGTTCGTAAGCGTTAGCTGCTTTTGCCTTATGCCCAGCTATTAAATTTAATTTTGCTAATTCATCTTTTTCTGATTGCAGGCTCAGACAATCAATTCCTACATTTAACTGGTTGATAATATCAAAAATTTTCTCTTCTACTTTATCAGATGGCGTATTTTCAAGTAGCAATTTACCGATGCTAAGATGAGTGGCTTTCTTTTCATCCTCAGGAATCAGCGAATATGCAGCTTGCTGGACGCGATCGTGCAAAAATTTATAGCCGACTCCCGAAGAATTGAAAGTTAAATTAACGGCTGATTCTCGATCTAAAAATAAAGGAATAAGGTAACTTTCATTCAAGGGAAGTATTAACCCCGCTTGCAAAGCATCCCAGAGTTCCGTCGCAGTGACCGATGGAGATTTTGCGTTGACAGTAGAGAGAACATCGAGAGTGAAATTGTCCCCAACACAAGCGGCTAATTTCAAAACTTCTTGTGTAATCTCTGGCAGTTGTTGAATCCGACTGGCTACCAGTTCAACTACACTCTTATCTGTAATACCAATAGCTTGAATTTCTTCAATGTTCCACTCCCACTGCCCTTTTCTTCCGGGAGACAAGACCTTTGTAAAGTCAAATTTTAAAAGTTGTTCTTGATAAAGAGTGTTGAGCAATTGCGTCACGAAAAAAGGATTACCACCAGTTTTATTCCAAATTAACTCCGCTAAGGGGTGAATTCTTTCTGAGTCATTTAATGTCTCAGAAATTAACTCATTCACCTGGGCTAAAGAAAGAGGTTCCAGCACTAAATTGTTGAGAATAATCCCCGTTTGTTGAAGGTACTCTACTGTTTGCATTAAAGGATGTGTAGAGCTAACTTCATGGTCTCGATAGGCTCCAATCAATAGTAAATATTTGCTGTCTGGGTCAGTTGCCAGCAATTCCATTAATTTCAATGTCGCTGAATCTGACCACTGCAAGTCATCGAGAAATATCACTAAGGGATGCTCTTTCTGCGCGAATACGTGGATAAATTCTTTGAATAGCCTGTTAAAGCGGTTTTGTGCTTCAGTTGGGGCAAGTTCGGGAACGGCAGGCTGTTTGCCAATTACCAATTCTAGTTCGGGAATCACGTCAATAATTACTTGTCCGGAATCGCCTAGCGCGGCTAAAAGTTGATGTTGCCAATCTTGTAATTTTTTGCTATTTTCGGCAAGTAACTGCTGGATCAAAGATTGAAAAGCTTGAATTAAAGATGCGTAAGGTATATTCCGCTTGAATTGGTCAAATTTACCTGAAATAAAATAACCCCGCTGTTTGGTGATGGGTTTTTGAATTTCGCTGACTACGGCCGATTTGCCTATACCTGCATAACCAGAAACTAGGATCAGTTCAATTTGGGAAGGGGAAGAAATTTCCACGCAGGGATTAGCTACACGTTCAAATGCAGCCAATAGTTCCCTGACTTGTGTTTCCCGACCGTACAATTTTTGAGGAATCAACAACTGACTCAATATATCTAAGTTTCCGGGTATAAAATCGACTATCTTGCCTGTAGTTTCTAACTGATTTAAACAAATTTCTAAATCTGCCAACAATCCACCTGCGCTTTGATATCTATCTTCGGCATTTTTTGCCATCAATTTTATTACAATTTGTGAGATAGCTGGTGGAATCTCTGAATTAATTTGATGGGGTACAATTGCTTGAGAGGCTATGTGACTGTAAACTATTTCTAAGGGGTCGTTACTCGGAAATGGCAATTGACCTGTCAGCATTTCATACAAGGTAATTCCGAGGGAATAAAAGTCGGTGCGGTAGTCGAGGGTGCGGTTCATTCTCCCGGTTTGTTCGGGAGACATATAAGCAAAAGTGCCGACTATCGAGTTATTATTAATTTGTGGATTTTCTTTGGACAATCGCGAAGCAATCCCGAAATCTGTCAGTTTAATAATTCCTGTTTGGCTGTTGATAATGATATTGCTAGGCTTAATATCTTTATGAATAATTTTTTGAAGGTGCAGATATTCTAAGGCTTTTATGAGTTGGATGCCAAACCTCAAACAGGTGATGACTTCGAGCTTTTGTCTCGACATCAGGCGATCGAGAGATTCGCCCTCAAAGTCTTCCAAAAGCAAGCCGAGACGGTTGTCAAAGGTTTCTAGGCTAATGACTTTAACTAGGCCCGGATGGTCTAAATGTTCGCGAATGCGATACTCGTGCTTGATCCGGGTAATTGCATCGAGGGTGGGATATTCAGCTTTCAGGATTTTGAGTACGGTTGTCTCCTGCTGCGTGGGGATTTTCCCTCGATAAATAATCGTTTCGCTACCTTCGTGGAGAGTGCAGTGGATTTGGTATTGCGAGAGAAATTGCATTGAGTTCTCCTCAGAGTTGAAAATATATCTGATTCGAGCCGGTGTTGGCTGTTGACTGTTGGCTGTTGGCTGACGGCACGACCACCCTCAACCGTCAAAAGTGTTGACATGGCAACCGTCAAAAGTCTTGACATGGCAACTGTTATATGCTTAATTCAACCATGTACTTATGCCAACAAAAATCAAGCTTTATTTACTCGAACAAGAATATAATTTATACATAAAATGATATTATTAATGGAATCAAGCCATTTTGCTACTATTATTCTCAATTAATATCCCACCGACAGCGGACGGCAACCACACCCCTACTATTCGGCTCTCCCCACTGTCCCTCCTCCCTTAGCAAGATACATTGTTAGAGAAGGAAATACACAAAAATTTACATCTATAATTTGTGTAGTGTTCCAAATCGCTCCTTACCAGCAGCGATACAGCCCTCGCCAAGACAGTAGGATAGAAAAAATATGTTTGAACGCTTTACAGAACAAGCCATTAAAGCAATCATGCTAGCCCAAGAGGAAGCGCGGCGCCTCGGCCACAATTTTGTAGGCACCGAGCAAATCCTCCTGGGACTCGTCGGCGAAGGCACTGGCATCGCTGCAAAAGTATTACTGGATATGGGCCTCAACTTGAAAGAGGCGCGCAATGAAATCGAAAATATCATCGGTAGGGGTTCCGGGTTCCTCCCGCCGGAAATTCCTTTTACGCCCCGCGTCAAGCGCATTTTTGAGACGGCGCTGAACGAAGCGCGGCAGTTAGGCCACAATTACATCGGCACCGAGCACATCTTGCTGGGGCTGATCCAAGACGACGAAGGGGTGGCGGGGAAGGTGCTGCAAAACTTGGGGATCGATCGCCAGAGAGTCCGCACGCAGGTAATTCGTGCCGTGGGAGAAGTGGCGGCGGTACCCGGAGGCAGGGGAGATAGCGGCGATCGCAAAACCCCGACTTTAGAAGAATTCGGCACAAACCTGACCAAGTTAGCCGCAGCCGGCAAACTCGATCCCGTGGTGGGTCGCGAAAATGAAATCGAGCGCGTGATTCAAGTGCTCGGCCGCCGCACGAAGAACAATCCAGTGTTAGTAGGCGAACCGGGAGTCGGCAAAACAGCCCTCGCCGAAGGCCTCGCCCAGCGGATTGTTAATAGAAACGTCCCGGAAATTTTAGAAGATAAACAAGTAATCAGCCTCGATATGGGTTCGCTGATTGCTGGTACCAAGTTCCGAGGCGAATTTGAGGAACGCCTGACGAAAATCATGGCCGAAATTCGTGCTGCCGGCAACATCATTCTGGTAATCGATGAAATTCACACCTTAGTCGGTGCAGGCGCAATTCAAGGTAGCATGGATGCCTCCAATATGCTCAAGCCCGCCCTTGCCAGAGGCGAATTGCAGTGTGTCGGCGCAACTACCTTGGACGAATATCGCAAGCACATCGAGCGCGACGCTGCCTTAGAACGCCGCTTCCAACCGATCAAAGTCGGCGAACCGAGCGTGGCTGAAACAATAGAAATATTGTACGGGTTGCGATCGGCTTACGAACAGCATCACAGACTGACAATTTCCGACGCAGCTTTAGAAGCAGCGGCCACACTGTCAGACCGGTACATTAACGATCGGTTTTTGCCAGACAAGGCGATCGACTTAATTGACGAAGCAGGTTCCCGCGTCCGCGTGATGAACTCGCAAACCCCGCCCGAAGTTAAAGAACTCAAAAAGCAACTGCCGGCAGTAACCAAAGAAAAAGATACTGCCGTGCGCGAGCAAGACTTCGACAAAGCTGGAAAATTGCGCGATCGCGAATTAGAAATTGAAGCCGAAATCGCCGAAGCTACGATCAACAAAAGTCAGCTCAAAACTTCTCCCATCGTCACCGAAGAAGACATCGCTCACATCGTGGCTAATTGGACGGGAGTACCTGTCAGCAAGCTGACAGAATCCGAATCGGAATTGCTGCTGCACATGGAAGATACTTTGCACCAGCGCTTGATCGGTCAAGAAGAAGCTGTCACCGCAGTTTCTCGGGCTATCCGCCGCGCGCGGGTAGGCTTGAAAAATCCCAATCGCCCGATCGCCAGTTTCATCTTTTCCGGCCCCACCGGCGTCGGCAAAACGGAACTTACAAAAGCCCTGGCAACTTATTTCTTCGGTTCCGAAGAAGCCATGATTCGGTTAGATATGTCCGAATTCATGGAACGCCACACGGTTTCTAAACTCATCGGTTCGCCTCCGGGTTACGTTGGCTACGATGAAGGCGGCCAACTAACAGAAGCAGTCCGGCGCCGTCCTTACACGGTCATCTTGTTCGACGAAATCGAAAAAGCTCACCCGGATGTCTTCAACATGATGCTGCAAATCTTGGAAGACGGCCGCTTGACCGATGCGAAAGGTCGGACAGTAGACTTTAAGAATACGCTGCTGGTGATGACATCCAACATCGGTTCGCGAGTGATTGAAAAAGGCGGCGGCGGTCTCGGTTTCGAGTTTACTGAAAGTGCCGCAGACGCGCAGTACAACCGCGTTCGCAGCTTGGTAAACGAAGAAATGAAACAGTTTTTCCGTCCCGAATTTATCAACCGCTTGGATGAGATTATCGTCTTCCGCCAGTTGAACAGGGAAGAAGTGAAGCAGATTGCGGACATTATGTTGCAGCAAGTCTTCAGCCGCTTAACCGAACAGGGTATTACTTTGTCGGTGACAGATCGGTTCAAGGACTTGTTAGTTACAGAAGGCTACAATCCCAGCTATGGTGCTCGACCTTTGCGCCGCGCAATCATGCGGTTGTTGGAAGATGTACTGGCTGAGGAAATGCTGTCTGGGAAGCTGAAAGAAGGCCAAAAGGCGATCGTTGATGTGGATGAAAACGGTCAGGTTAAGGTAGTGCCCGATGGTTCATCTGAGCCAAAATTGCCCGAATTTGCATTGAGCCATTAATGCACTCTACCAACGGATAAATACTGTTGATGAAAAACCCGGTTTCTCGGAGAAACCGGGTTTTTCATTAAATGAAACCAGTTTAAAAAATGCAACTTTAGGCAATATCCAAATCCTTATATAATAAGTCATTCCCAATTCTAAAATCTAAAATCTAAAATCTAAAATCTAAAATGGTATGAGTTCTGCCTCTTTTATCCCAACACATTATCTACAGCAATTTCTACATCTGGAAAAGCTAGAATAGATAAAACCTGACCTCGCTGGAATCTTTGAATATTTTGGTATCCGGAGGGAGAAGGTTCGCGATAAACTACTACACATTGTTCGTTAATATCTACCAGCCAAACTTCTACAATATTGTCTTCGGCATAAAGAGGAATTTTGATATTTCTGTCAGTTTCAGCGGTTGCATCCGCTACTTCCACAATTAGTAAAATATCCTCAGACTGAGGATGTCCCGATTCGTAAAAATCATCGCGCCGTCGCAGTAAGGAAATATCCGGTTCAGGTTCCGAGTGATCGTCCAATTCTACCGGATCTTGAACTCCAATGGTTACTCTCGATAATAAGCGGATATAGAATAACTCTGTCAGACGCTTGACATGAGATGTATGCCTTCTACCGACGGCGGCCATTTGAACAATTTCTCCTCGAATTAATTCAACTTTATCATCTTTGGTCAAGATGCCAGCTTCAATCATATGATGATATTCTTTTACTGTAAATAACCGCTTGATTAACTGAGTTGTCATCATTGTTTCGTAAAGAAATATAGGAGTTTTTGTCTGCGACCCAGGTTTAATAATGTGATTATACTACATCAACCAGTAGTCGTTCAGTAGGGCAGGCATTGCCCGCCTTACAATCGACGAATCTAATCCCACGATTGCAATTGCACAACCCAATGCTGCACGAAAGCAGAAATGCGATCGCGCCGAGTTTCAAAAGTAGCAGCAATCCAGATAAACACAATCCCAAAAGCCAAACCAATCGCCCATTTAATCAGCGGATAATCGAAGATTAGAACCACCAACTGATAGAAAACATTGATTAAAAATACAGCCGTTCCCACAAACAAAAACGCCCGAACTCGCAGCGCCAAACCCGCTGCAATAGCCGCCAAACTAAAAGCTCCCGCAACTAAACCGTGGCTTTGCTGAGTCAAAAGAGGTATCCCGCAAATCAGCGCAGTTGCGAGCATTCGCAGAGTGTGGCGCAGCGGTTTTTCTGCTGGTAATTTGAGAGTGCGATCGAACTGAGTAATGTAAAGTAAAGAAAATCCTAAAGGAGTAACATAAAACTCTGGCTGAGTCAATCCTATTTGCCAGAACCACCGCAGCATTATCCAGTCAATTATCGCCACGCTCACATAGGTAAAACGAACTTCCTCCCTTTCCCAAGCCAGGAAAAAATAGAAGGTAGCAGCTATCAGCAAGCTAATCGGATAAAACTTAGCCGGACTTTCCAAAATAGTAACTATTGGAATCAGCGAAGCAATTACCTGCCAAGGTTTTTTTGACCAACCCCAGTTGTCCCAAGGCAAAATGTAAATGAAATAAGCTAATAGAGAAGCGAGGGCAACTTTCCAAGGCCCCAGCGGCCCGGAAATATACTTAACTAAAGGCGTATTGATCCAATAAAGCCGGATGCCAAAGGCTTCTAGCCAGCCCAAGTAAATCCAAATTTCTCCCCATTGGCGAGCGAGATTATTTCGCTTTTGCAGGAAAGCGTATTGAACTAATAAAGCACCAGTGACTAATCCTAAATTTAGGCCGGACTTAATATCATCGGCAGAAGCCCAAATCAGCAGCAAACTGCTCAAAACCCAGTGCAGGTGAGCAAATATTTTTAACTCTGCATTAGTTAAATGTAAATAATTGCTGAGCCAAGGAGATAAAATGCGATAGATATATGTTAGAGCTGTGCCGAGAGTTGCCAGGACAATTAAACCGTCGCCAAAAGCTCCTCCCGGTGTTTGAAAAAGTTGATAGAGTAGCGATTCGTAAGCAGCAACGGAAACGCCAATTAACCCCAAATAAACCAAAGGTTTGAATTCTGGCTCCCGCCTACCAATGCCGATCGCAATTAAAGACGCACCCAACACAGTTAAACCAGTCCAATTCGCAAAAGTGTGCGATCGGAAAGTTAAACCCAATACCCCGTAAACCAAAGGTATAAAATGAATGCTAGGTAAATTTGTTCGATCGGGGTGGCGCCGCCGCCACCAATCCCCCAACAATTGAGTAAACAATCCGAGAGCGATATTAGCAACTGCCAAATTAATCGTAGTGCGATCGACAAAACTCAAACCCACTGCTGTCAACAACTCCAAACTCCAAGCCAAAGCATAAATTGCCAGAGGCGAAAGTTGGCGTAAACTTCGGAAAATTATCGCAGCCATTATCACCAAAATAGCAGCCAAAACTTCAGTAGAGGGCGGCAAATTCAAGGTACTGTCTGCGTATAGTTCATAGGAATAAAAAGTAATAGTTGTTAACAGCAAGCCTGCAAGTAAGATTGCCCACCCATCTAAAGCTCGATCGTAAATTTCAGCTAATGGAAAAGGCTCAGGTAAACTCCTGGAAAAACGAACAATCATGCTGCGAAGCAACCACAGACACAAAATAGCGATCGCCCCGGCAATTCCCCAATCCCAACCCGACACAAAACCTAATTGATCGATCGTCGCAGCTACGAAACTCAAGCCAAACCCCACTGCAATTACAGCCGCTGGTATCTCGACTAAATAGTAAGTATTGACCAACATCAATCCGGCTGCAAAACCCAGACCAATTAACCGATATCCCGGAAAAATAAAAATTAGAACTTGTGCCAATATTAGGGCGATCGTACTAAAGGTACTGGCAACTTGTTTGTGAGGAACCTCAGTATATTTAGCAACAGCAGTCAAAGCCAAAGGAGTCGCCAGCCAGAGCAAACTCCACTGAGGGCGGTGAGTGGCAGTACCCCCAAGCACATAATTTTGCAACAAGATAAAGCTGAATCCTGCTAATACTAAGCCCAAATACCAGGAACTTTTGAACCATGCAGTGTGCCAGCGGAAAAATGCAGAGTTTTCTCGGGAATTTGCCGCTTTCATCCAGACAAAAAATACCCATTCACTCGCCATTAATATTAATAATATTGCCGACCAAATATTGGGTGTCAGGTTTGGGAAAAATAAGTCAATTGCCGAAGCGATCGCGCCTAAACTCATAATGTGAGTTATGGGAACCAAAATTGCCGGATTTCCCTGTTGTTCAGCCGCAGAAGCCGGCATCGAAACTCGCCGGGAATTATCGGGAATTACGTATTTCCAAGTGATCCAACCTAAAATTAAAGTAGAGACTAATAAATTGAGCGATCGCCAAAACGGATTGACTAAACTAATAACAGTTAAAACACTCCCCAAACCGAGAGCAAGGTTTTCCCCAAAACGGGCAAGTTGAAACTTTCGCTTGCGGTAGAGCCACTGCGCCGCACTTACCATTAAAATTAGATAAGGCAACAGCAGAACACCCCAAAAAGCCCAAGGAGTTTGCTGAGAGTTTGTAAGCTGAGTTAAAAATGCAACAAATGGTGTTTTAATCCCTAAAGGAAGCACTCGCCAAAACAGCCAAATACTCTGAATTCCCACCGCCTCAAGCATTAGCAAATCAAACTCTTGCCAAAACCGCACTAAACGATTATAAAAAAACCAAAGAGCCAATCCGCTAACTGCGATCGCCTGTAGCGGAATGTCGCGAAAACAAACCAGGTATCCCAAACCCACCAAACCCATTCCTGCTAATTGCCAGTTAAAAAAGTTGCTGGGATTTGGCTGGTCGGATATATTGTTTTTGATAGTCCCAGATGCGAGGGGTTGCTGCCAATCCAGCCATGCTAAAAGCACGCCGCAGATTCCCAAAGCTAAACCCATTTCAGCGATATTTACATCCTTGACAAATATCGCCCGACCCAGTAAAATTCCTAAGGAATAAGCTACTAAAGCCGCTTTTTTGTAAGTCAGAAAATCTCTGCTCAAACTGAAAGCAGCGGCGAATGTTTCAGTATTTCCCGCGCGTTGGATAGATTGCAATCGTTGTTGCTGAACTTGATAAACTGTAGCAGCAGCAGTTCCCACTGTACCTAAATAAACCGCAGCTAGGGAAAAGTCAGCACTTCCCCACCCCCAGTGCAAATAACTCAATCCCAAGTGATTTAGGGCGATCGATCGAGCGATGTTTTTTCCTGAAAAGCTTTGATATTGATATTTTATAATCCGGGCAGTTATCCAACTCAAAATAAGTGCCGCTGCGATTGCTACCGCCCAGTCCCAAGGATACCGCCACAATCCAAAAGTATCCATTGCCCAAAAATTGATCGGCACTAGCAACAGCGTCACTTCTTGCAAAGTTTGAGCAGTCAAGTGCAAATTCTGCTGTCTGTTTGCCCAACTGCTAATCGCCCAAAAAGTTAAAGTATAAGCTAACAAAACTCCATATTGTCCGGCAGCAGGAAATCTTTCCCATTGACTGGCAGCTAAGACTCCTGAGGAGACAACTACCATGAACACTCCTAAAAACAACAGCCACACCACGCTAATTTCTGCCATTAGCGACTGCAAAATTTGAGCGATAAAATTAGGGGTTTGAGTAGTTTCTGTAGGCGTACCAACGCTTTCTCTGCTGCTAGGTAATGCTTGAGGCGTTGATAAGGCAGGTACTTTTGCCTCGTTCACAGGAGTAATCGGGCCCTCGATTTCAGAAATATCTACAGCGGGATCTCTGAGCGGGCAGACTAAATACTGCCGGCACAACTGCTCAACCTCGGCGGGCGAAAGCAAACCCAGCCGCAGCCACGCTTCTAAACCTGTTAACAACTCAGGATGCGACGCTAAGACGCTCAATTCAATTTTGCTCGATCGACCTTTGGGAGACGACATCGGCTTAAACTTGTACTACGTACCTTCAAGCTATAGCCTAGATTAATGTCGAGCGAACATGACAACATTCCGCCATCCCAATTGGCACAATAAGTATTTATAACTAAAAAGCTGTAGCAGCCAGTATCAACCCATGAAAAAATCCCGCTGATGCGCCTACAGCAGCGTGCATCAGCGGTTAGAAACTCCCAATTAGGACACAGCACCGATCTTCTTACCGATCGACATATTGCAGCAAAGTGTCCACACTAGCATTGTGGTCTATGAAAGAAAACAAATGTTTGAAGAGGAGTTTTCCCTCTGCATCCAAAACAAACTGAGCGGGCAAAGGAGCACCTAAAGCCTGACCGACTTGATAAGCCCGAAACACTTGACAGCCGGGATCGGACAGCAGAGGCATTTTCAAGCCTAAATCTCTAACCACTATTTGGCTTTGGCGATCGTCGGTACTGGCAATCATCAATAATTCTATATTGCGATCGGCAAATTTTTCCCAGTTTTCATTCAAAGCTTTAATGTGAGGAAAACAGAAAGGGCAATATTGCTTTTCAGTAAAAATCCGCGTAAAAGCCAGAATTACTGGCTTATCGCCCCGATAATTCGACAGCCGTACCAACTTGCCATTATTAATATCCGGCAATTCAAAATCTGGCGTCCTATGTCCCAGCTTCAGAACATTAGTCGCCGGAACAGGCAATAAATTTTGGAAAAACCGCTGATTTAACAAGCCGCTAAAATTAGTAGAAGTCAGCATATTTCCTAATTGCGTAATTGCTAATTGGTAATTAAAAATCCGGTTACAATGAATGCCTCTGCGGGTACGGACACGGCAGCGCCGTGCCCGTACAAATAGAATGTGCTTAAACCGCAGCAAAGAATACCTTAGACTTGACCGGATCGGGAGTCATAGTCTTGTCACCGGGCTGCCAGCCGGCGGGACAAACTTCATCGGGGTGAGACTGGACGTATTGGATAGCTTGCAGAGTGCGGAGAGTTTCGTCCACGTTGCGGCCGAAGGCAAGATTGTTGATAGTAGAGTGTTGGATGATGCCTTCTTTGTCGATGATGAACAGACCTCTGAGGGCAATCCCTGCTTCTGGGTCGAGGACGTTGTAGTCAGAACTAATTGTTTTTTTGAGGTCAGCAACTAAGGGATAGTTGAGGTCGCCGACACCGCCTGATTTGCGGTCTGTTTGTATCCAAGCGAGGTGAGAGAATTCGCTGTCAACGGATACGCCGAGGATTTCGGTATCGATTTTCTTGAAGTCCTCGAAGCGATCGCTAAATGCTGTAATCTCAGTCGGGCACACAAAGGTGAAGTCCAAGGGGTAGAAGAACAGGACTACATACTTTTTGCCTTTATAGTCTGACAGCTTAACTGTCTTGAACTCCTGATCCACTACGGCTGTTGCTGCGAAATCGGGTGCAGCTTGACCAACCCGGAGGCATTCACTGGTCATAGATTTTGTTTCCTTTTTTACGAACTGTTACAAATATATCATACTCATAACGACTACAAGTATGTTCTACAGAAATCAAAAAAACACGCTCTCAATTTTGAGAGCGCGGTTTTTTTGATTAAATAATGGCTCAGGCGGGATTTGAACCTGCGACCTTGGGCTTATGAGTCCCCTGCGCTAACCACTGCGCCACTGAGCCAAATCTAGTTCACGATTTACTATCGTAGCACGGTAGGGCGAGCTATGTCTTCTTTTAAAACAACATTATTTCTAATAACTTATAGTAAAAGTTATGAGTTTTGCTAATCATTCAAAACCCATAACTTCCGACCAGTCGTTACCGAGAAGCGCTGGACGCATCGTCGGGCAGAAAAGCCATTGGATTGATAGCACCCTGTCCGGCGGGATGGACTTCAAAGTGCAAGTGCGGCCCGGTACTAAAGCCTGTGCTGCCCATTTCGGAAATCTGTTCCCCTTGAGCGACTTTCTGACCCTTTTGCACCAAAATCCGGCTGTTGTGGGCATAGACAGTCTCAGTGCCGTCTGGATGGGTAATTTCCACCAGATACCCGTAGCCGCCGTCATTCCACTGAGCATAGGTAACCACCCCGTCAGATGCTGCCACAATTGGCGTGCCGATCGGCCCTGCAATATCAATTCCCTTGTGCATCCGTCCCCAGCGCCAACCGTAGCCAGAAGTCAGAACGCCCTTAGACGGCCAAATAAACCCGTTAGCCGACTGTTTGCCGTTAGGCAGATAAGTATCAGGGCTCGAAAGCGGAGGCAGTTCTGGAGAAACCATGCGTCCCAAAGACGGGTTGCTTAGGGGATCGTAACCGTCTGCCCCCAAAGGAGCAGTTGCTACCACAGGCCGCTGCTGAGCAGAGGTCGGCGTCAGGTTGATCGGTTGCAGTTCCGCTGCGCGAGCGGGGTCTAAACGCTCTTGCTGCTGCTTCTGAACCTGCTCAGACCAGGCTCTCGATGGCGGTCTGCTGATTTCATTCTGCACCGCCTCAGTATAGTCGGGGGTGTAGAGATATGGATTTACACTTGGCATATCCTCAGACGGGTTGACCGAGGGCCCGTCCGTTGGAGTCAGGGACACCGCATTGGCGCCGATCGAATTGCGCGAGGCACGATATTCCTCTCGCAGCCTGACAACTTCTGCCCTCAAGCGTTCGGAATAAGGGTTGAGAGCTTCTGCGGTAGGGAGAGCCTCCGAATTCGACTCTGGTAAAGCGCTAGTTGGATAGGCATTTGAAGCCTGGGCGCTAGTATTTGGCACGAAGCCGATCGGCTGCGGGTATTCTCCCGTAGCGGTAGCAGTTGCACTGGCTGGCATTGGCAGGGCACTGGTATCAACTGCACCTGTAAAGGTTGGTTCGCCTTGAAGATCCAGCTTCCCGGGGTCGCTAATGGTTTGGGAAACTTGAGTTAGCGGAATGCTATTAATTTGGGGAACCATCGGCGCTGAAATATTGTTCAGACCTTCCAAGTTCGCCAGGGGAGAGACAACCGGCACTGTGGACGCGGGCGATCCAACGCCAGCACTGGCTATTTCCGGGGTAGACGAGCTGGGGTTCAAAGATGCGGGAACCGAAGCCGCAGACCATACAGATGTAGAGTTGGAGGCAGAATAAGAGGCTGCCGCCTGCACCGCTGGATTATTTAACCCAACTTGGGGAATTTTCAGCCGTTGATTGACGTTCAGCAAGTTGGGGTTGCCGAGCTTGTTGGCAGAGATCAGCTCTTTGGGTGATACGCCATGACCTTTGGCGATCGCATCTAGCGTATCTCCCGGACGCACGCTGTAGAGTACCCCAGCCGGTGCGGCGGTACTTCCTGCAGGGGTGACGAGCACAGCCGAAGGCAAACTCGGTGTTGCCAGAGACTGTTCAATTGACTCGAATGCTCGATCGGGCGATGTTGCTTGACCGACCCCGGCATTGGGAATTACAGGTGTCGTCCCGAGATCGGGAATAGTTGTCTGAGTTGCAGAGCCGGGGGATGCCAGCGTCGGTGCTGACTCCGGCAAAGATGCCGCAGGTGTAGATAAATTTGCTCCCCCTTCATACCCTAACAGGGCCCGACCAGATTCTGTGGTGCGGTTTTCCTGTTTTTTCAAACTGTCGATCGCCCCGTCTGCGTTCGGGATGTCGATCGAACTTTGTTCCGGTACCGCCGTGACCAGCGGGGTCGCTGCGGTTGATGGCTGCGCTGTCAGGGCAGCACTATCCAACGGCTCGGAGCCAGCCAGATTTAACTTTTCTTCGGGATTGACCGCCGCTGCGCGCTCTAGCGAAGCCACGGCGGAGTCGGCGGCGTTCTGTTGTGGCGCGGCTCCCGGAGCCATAGGAATTGTCAGTTCTTGACCAACTTGGAGTAGGGTATCGGGTTTGATGTCGTTGGCAGTTGCTAGTGCCAACGGTTCAACTTCATAATCCCGAGACAGCTCCCAAAGGCTTTGCCCCTGCTGCACATTAACCGTCACTGGGTCAGAAGGCGATCCGGGCTGTTCTGCCCTGGAACCATCAACTTGTGCGGAGGTAGCGGGCCCGTTGGCCGAGACTGGCTGTACTTCAGCGGTGGATTCAGATGTCGGTGCGAGTTCAGACGCGCGAGCGCTGTCTCCATTTCTCGGTAGCAGGATGCCAGAAGCACCTACCGATATTGCCAGCCCGATCGTGGCGAGAGAGCGAACTCTGCCTGTGCTGAGCGTTGTCTGTTTGGACGGTTCCGCAGAACCGTCTTTGTCGATTTCACTAGCCTGAACAGGCTTGATTTGGGGATATGTTCGTTTCAAAAAAACGACCTCCTACTGAGAAGCGCTAACTGTCCTTGGAAACACTCAAGGGGATCGCATGACGCTGAATTTAAATCAACAAGCAAAAATATTCTGATTGTTGACAGCTATCATGCTTAGGCCAGATTACCTTGCTTTTTTAATTTAGACAAGCTCAAACCGTCAGAAATTTTGAAATTCTCGGTCAAACCTGCTGCAATTAACCCCAAAACCCTTACACTGCAATAGCTGGAACGAATACATAAAATCTTCGTTCCGGTAAGGCTCTGAACTCTTACCTATTATCCGACTTTATGCTAATTTCCGGACAGCCTACAACCGTATATTTACTAGATATAGTGTTCAGACCCAAGCTGGTGCTCGCTGACGCCCTAAATCGCTAAAATCCTCTGTTTTTGTTGCTGAATCATCTTGCGAGTAATTTGGTGTTGCTGATAACAATCTGTTTTTGAATGAATAAAATATATTAATCTCAGCTATCTAGATTTTCACTGCTTTGATACAAATTTCTTATATAAAAAACGAGATTTGGCAGCCTCCGGCAGCTATTAAATATCTATATATTTATGTGTTGATAATGATTTATCCCAGCTCGCCCAACTGTCGTTTAGCTTCAAATAAACCTACAGCGGCGCTGACTGAGAGGTTCAAACTCCTGACTCCAGGCTGGCTCATAGGAATAAAAACTGTGGCGTCACAGGCATCTAAGACGAATTGGGGAATGCCTACAGTTTCCGAGCCAAACATCAGCCAGTCGCTGACCTGAAATTGGAATTGCGCGTAACTGTATCGCCCGCCAGTGCTGAATCCGATCGATCGTCCCCCGCGCTGCTGCCGACAGGCCAGAAAAGCCGCTAAGTCTTCGTGGCAGTGGAGATTGACGTAGGGCCAGTAATCTAAGCCGGCCCGTTTCAGGTAGCGATCGCTAATTTCAAACCCCAGCGGGCCAACTAAATGCAGTTCCGTGCCTGTGGCAGCGCAAGTACGGGCGATATTGCCAGTATTCGGGGGGATTTGCGGGTGAATCAAGACAAGTTGGGGCATGAAGCTAATTAAAAGCAGTAAATACAGCAAGTGGAAAATTTATAGAACTACCCAAAGGTAGATATACCCTATAGCTTTTATTTATAACCTTTGTCGAGCTCCATTGATTAAATATTCTGATTGCTTTTTGGGCATCGATCTGCAACTTTTTCGCGAGGTTCCGGCTATTTCTATTATTGGCTGAGTACGCATAGCCAGGGGGCTAGTGAAAGCCCCCCTGATAATAACGGCGGGTACTTCACGCAACTAACTGGGCGCACAAGTTGTCTTCGAGCTCCCATTCTTGGTGAGCCATGCCATTAATCCCTTGCAGAATAATAGTGCGGGTGTCCGAACCGCCCTCGTGCAGCTTCAACCACTGCTGGGCGGTGTTACCTTCCCGGAGAATCTTTTTGAGCGGCGAGAGAAAGCAGCTAAAGCCTCGTTTTTTGGCGATCGGCCAGACTTCTCGGTAAATTTCCTCAATCCAATCTCGTGCCAGAATAGTTCTGCCGTCTTGCCAGTGGGTGAGTTCGGCATCCAAACTTTGCCGGGATGCAGCAATTTCGTTGGCGTCTGTGAGCGCAACTAAGTCTTGGTTGCGGGTGGCAGCGGGTAAGGTGCTGAGTTCTAAGGGGTCTAAGCTGGGGTCTTCCATCATCTGCCAAATGCGAGCTTCTAGTAAGGCAGTGATGGCCAACAAAGCCAGAGGATTTACTTCGAGGTCGCAAATTCTCAGTTCGAGGCGGTTGAGACAGTAGGGGCGGCGATCGCCATTTGGGCGCACGGCAGACCACAAATGGCGGACGTTTTGCATGGTACCTAGTTCTAGCTGTTCTTCAGTCCACTGGATGTAATGTCTGTGACTTTCAAACAGGGGGACGATGGCGGGAGTTTTGGGAAACAAACCCCACCGAGTGGAATGATAGCCCGTGACTTCGCCGTCGAGGAAGGGGGAAGAGGCGCTCATGGCAAGGTAAAGCGGTGCTTCGACGCGGGCGAGGCGGATGGCGCGCATCAGCAGTTCTGGTTGGGAGATGCCGATGTTGATGTGAATGCTGGCGGTGACGACTTTGGTGCCGTAGGTTTGCTCGATGTAGGTGTGGTACGGGTTGTTGGGATCGGATCTGTAAAATCGATCGCTCCCGCCGAGAGACAAGGTACTTCCCGGCAGCAAGGTATAGTCGCCCAATTGTTTGAGATACTCCCGCAGCCGGACTCGCGGCTTGACTAAGGCGCACAGCAGGCGATCGTAGCTGCACAGCGGGGCGGTCGTGTACTCCACATTGCGGCTATCAGGCTCCCGCACAAATCCCTCTAGATCGGCAACTATGCGATCGGAGAGACCGACCACCTCACCTTCGGGAGTGCCGGTATACATTTCTACTTCAAAGCCTTTTGATAGCAGCACGTTTGTTCCTCAGCTAAGTTGAGTGCTAGTTTCTAGTATCCCAAAAATTGACCTGTTCATACTATCTTCCACGAGGCAGAGTTGAAATTTTTCGCGGCTGACACGGAAACCGGGTTTTTCGACGCCAGCAAATTTGAGCGTTTGTGTGTTAGTTGCGATCGGGCTGCCGCGACAAATATTGCCACCGCAAAGAGTTTACGAGGCGGTTTTAGAGTCAGAAAGAGTTTTTGTGCGATCGCGGGCGTGTTTTATTCGGCATTCGCGATCGCACGTATGGTGAAGAGAAGCCACCCCTGCCTCAGACAGAAGTTAGAAAGCACTGCCTACTGCCTTCCTTCTAGCTTCTTCCTTCTGCCCTCTTCCTTCTTCCTTCGACATCTGTTTTCTGCCTTGAGGGGGATAGCCGCATATATATCTTTAGTGCGATTCTAAAAGATCACTCTGCAATATTTTTGAGCTATTATTAACCCCTAGAAATCCCTGTGAAAGAGCCAGAAAGAACTCCTCCCAATTTTTGGAATATGCTAAGCAATTTAGTCTTAGTCCGGTTTTTGCTTTTATTTGCTACAGGTTGGGCTGGACTGCAACTTTTAGCTTACTTTGAAACTGCTGTCGCGGTTTTCACGATTGCTGCACTCGTGGCTTTTTTGCTCAATTATCCGGTGCGAACTCTCCAGAGATTTTTACCGCGAAGTTTAGCTGTCGCCTTCGTTGTCTTGCTCACCATTTTAGTTTTTGGCGGTCTCACCGTCACCGTAGGCGTCACTCTTTTATCTCAAGGGCAGCAATTAATTGACAGCATGACTGAATTTGTGAATGCTCTGGCGCCTCTGTCCGAGCGCATCGAAGCATTCCTGCGGGCGAGAAACCTGCAAGTTAATCTGCGAGTTATTGAGGAACAACTGCGAAATCAAGCTTTGGCTGGAGTTGTTTCGAGTATTGCTTTTTTACAAGTATTTTTAACCAATTTATTGAATTTAATATTAATTATGGTGGTGGCTTCTTTCATGTTACTTGATGGAGAGAGGCTCTGGCTGTTGGTTCTCAAATTTATACCCCGACACCTGCACAGGCGTTTAAGTTTAACAATAGAGCGAAACTTTTTAGGATTTTTTCAGGCACAAATTCTCTTAATGTTATTTTTGACAACAGCAAGCTTTTTAATTTTCCTGCTATTAGATGTGAGATTTCCTTTAATTTTAGCATTTATTATCGGATTGTTTGATTTAGTTCCGGGGATCGGAGCCACCCTGGGAATTAGCTTAGTGTGTTTTATTGTATTGTCTCAAAATGTGTGGCTAGCTTTAAAAGTCTTGGCAGCTTGCATTGTTTTGCAGCAAATTCAAGACAACTTTATTCATCCGAGACTCATGCAAAATTCGCTTAACCTCAATCCGGTAGTGGTGTTTTTTGCACTGTTAGTAGGCGCAAGATCGGCAGGACTTTTAGGCATATTTCTGGCTATTCCGCTAGCGGGAGTGATAGTTAGCTGGTTTGAGATTGAAGAAATGCAAGCGGAAGCTTAATTGATATAGCTATCATTTTTATATCTAATCCGGCTTAAAAGCCAGTTTTTAACCAGCAGGCTAGAACCCCAATGCTTGAAAAACTATCCTTTGCGTAACGCCCAAGTAAAAGTAAAGAGAAAAAAGCAACGTAGGATGCACCGATCCCTGCGCACCTTACTGCGTAAATTCAATGAATAAATTGCAAGTCAGTAGGAAATCTTTCTTCTTCTGGTTCTGGATCGTAAATGTAATCGCAGTCAAAACGCAGAGATTGAGCGTGGAGGCTGATCGAAAATCCGCAGTAAGTAACCATTTCTGTAGTAAAAGTGGCCATGACTAACTCAATCAGTTTTTTGTAAGAAATGTTAGGCTGTTGAACGTAATAGGCGCGTCTGGCAAAAAATATTCTCTCATCTTTCGGTACAATTATGGCATTAATTTTGTGTGCGTGTTGAATCGGCTTGATATAGGTTTCAATAAACTGCGACTGATTTTTTTGCAGTCTCGCTAATCTTTCGTGTTGCAACCAAGTCATTTGAAACACGATTTTAATAAATTCAAAGCCCAAAATGTAGTTAAAAACATTATTGCGTTCTTCTGTACTCAAGACGAAGCGGAGTGCAGATTCTAAATATTGGTCAGTTTTTCGGCACGCTTGTTGAGCTGAGTGAATATAAAATTGTTTGATGTAGCTTCTTAAATCTGATTCGTTTAATTCTTTTTTGACTCTAAATCTGATTAAATACTCTTTGACTCGGTGTAGAGTATCTACATCTTCAAACATTTTTGAGACTAAACCGTCTGCTGTGTAATCATCTAAAAATTCTGCTTGCAAGTCGGGAGTAGATGCGCACAATATGTAGCAGAGGGACAAGACATAGCGCCGCTGGTTCCAAGGCAAGCTTTGGGCCCACTCTTTAACTTCTAGAGGAAGTTTTTCCAGCATGATATCTGTGTGTCGGCGTTGAGCAAGGTCGGCACATCTATTTTTTTCTTGAATCATTGCCTGATACCTTTATCAGTAAGTAGACAGAGTACTATATCGCAGATGATGGGAGGGGGAAGCTGCGACCGAGGGTTACAAGTTATTCTGTCATATTTTATTGCCATCTATCTAAATATACATTCTGTAGGGAACAGGGGGCGTGATCTGTCTCACACTTTGGCAAATTTTAAATCACAAATGGTAATTCTTCGCATCACATTTTGGGTCAACGAGTGTCACGCATAAAACTAATTCACGTCACGCGAGCAACGGCGGGTTTCGCTGATGATTAAGAAGGGTGATTCATAACTCTTTGTTAGTAATGATTACTGAGGTTAATTATGAACTCGACTACAAGTATTTTTCCTAAAAATCAATGCCAACACTTAAGTTTTGGCGATCGCCTCGTCCAACCAGTGCGACAGTGGCTCGATCGCATTGCAGTGGGAGATCCGCAAGTAGCTCGGTGGTTGTGCCAACTTATACCAGCACAGTGTCCTTTTGAGAGAGATATCCAGCTATTGGGACATCATCTTTTCCACATACCGCCTATGTGCAAGCTGAATCCTGTCTATGAAGAATTAGTGGGGTTGCGTTTTCGGTCGCTCTCCTTTTTAGCTGACGTATGCGGGGAAGATGTAACGCCGTACTGCTGATTGAGGGGTGTCATACCTCGATCGCCATTGATGTGAATTGTGTACGGGGTGCGTGAAACTGCTAGTTGTGCGATCGGTAATTTAAGTCATTATCGTTGATAATAGCACTGGATGCCTCTCAATAGGAGCAGGCATCCATCGTCGCGGTTAAGCCCAAAATAATATCAAACGGTAACAGAAAAAACAATTATTATAAAAATAATTTAACAAGCTACTTTGGCACAGGGAAATGAATATGTTTAACGCAAATGAACTGCTAATTAAGGCTTTTGTAAATCGGCTGATTGAAGGCTACCGCCATACCTACGGCGGGTTCAAATATGACTATGCCGAGATTATTGCTTGGGTAGCAAGTATGGCTTTGGAAAACATTGCTAATAGCGATGCTCTTTACCACAATGTGGAACACACTATTTTAGTGACCTTGGTGGGACAGGAGATTCTGCGCGGCAAACACATCCGCGAGGGAGGTGTTTTATGTGAACATTGGCTGCATTTCCACATTGCTTTGCTGTGTCACGATATCGGGTATGTGAAGGGGGTTTGTCGACAAGATCGAACTGATTTGAGACTGTATGCAACGGGGATAGAGGATTTGCAAGTGAAGCTACCTCTGGGGGCGACGGATGCGAGTTTGACCCCTTATCATATCGATAGGGCAAAAATGTTTATTGACGAGCGTTTTGGCGGTCACAAACTGATTGATGCTGAGCTGGTTAAGCGTAATATTGAGCTGACTCGTTTCCCGGTTCCTGCGGATGAAGATTATCAAGATACTGCGAATTATTCGGGTTTAGTTCGCGCTGCTGATTTAATTGGTCAGTTGAGCGATCCGCGATATTTGCAAAAGATTGCTGCGCTGTTTTACGAGTTTGAAGAGACTGGGCAGAATCGGGTTTTGGGCTATCAGAATCCGGGGGAGTTGCGGGATGGTTATCCAAAGTTTTATTGGAATGTGGTTTATCGGTATGTAAAGGATGCGATCGGCTATTTGGAACTGACGCAGCACGGGAAACAAATTGTTGCTAATCTGAGCGCAAATGTTTTCCGGGTGGAGCATTCGGAGGTGCGAGAGTCTGCGGTGGCTGTAGTTAGCTAGGGTTTGGGCAGATGTAGGGCGATCGATCTTTTTTGGGATACGTAGGTCGCTCTAGCTAAACGTAAAATGTTCTTCTTTTAGATCCCCGCACCTCTTAAAGAAGCCGGGGTTCTGCGTATTCTGTTTTTTTAGCCGTTGCTCACTTAAATCCTGTTGGTATTGCAGTGCTAAATCTTCGATGAGTTTGACCATTGCGCGAACCACAGGCATTTTAGTGATAATTTCGCTCCAATACCACTGTCCGTTAGGATTGAGTTCGATAAAGTAGAGGGTGTCATCCTCGTCGCGAATGATATCGAATGCACCAAAATTTAAACCAAACTCGTCAAACATTTGATGAAGTTTGTTGAGGTAGTCGATCGCCCATTTGTCGGGAACGTAAACGAATTTTTCCAGTTCGGTAACGCGCCCATCCAAAGTCACATCTGCATCATTGGTATTCGGCTCAGTGAATATCTGTGCGTCACCTCAAGAGTCGCATGAATTTTTGCGGGGAAAGCAGCAGGCTAAAATAGAGGCGATTGCTCGCTTGCAAGCCATAAAATTGACCTATGAGCAAATCGTGCAATGTTTGGATATGACGCTAGAAGAGATTCGACAAGTCGAGCTGACAGAAGAGAATATAAGTAGTCGGTAGGCTGTGCGATGTCCATGTCAACCTCTGATATGATGTCCGCTCAATTACTCGTAATAAACAGTCTTTGTAGTGAGGACTTTATTCTTCATAATCTGAAGAATAAAGTCCTCACTACAAACCCATTTTAGATACTACTGCATAGTAAGGGTAAAGGAATACAGCAATGAAAAGAACGGGGAATGAGAGAAAAGGCTCTGGAAAATCCTAGGCAGCTTCTTTATCTACTCGACTATCAAACAATTAGTCAAACTAACGGTTTGATAGTTGAATATATCCCAAATTTGCCAGAGAAATCAAAGGAAGGGAAAAAGTACGATCGCACAATTACTCTACTTTTTCTAGTTACCAGACTGAGCCTGGTAGCGCAGGTTTTTGACCCTCTGGCTCTTTGATTGAGAATTACGCTAAATATTAACTCATCCAACTAATGCTTAAGGATGGGTCTGCCCTCTCTCTAAAGGAAGATTCCATTAAACGAGTAAATTCCGTATGATGCTGTAAAAGTCAGTCAGAAGGGAAAGCTATCTCCGATTCTAGCTCCGAATAACTGACCAATCTTACAATATAAAAAAATACATCTCATGACACCAGTCAGCCCCAATCAAACTTCCTCTCAATACGAAGTTAGCGAACCAGACAAAAAAATTGAGTCTCTGGTAGAAGAAGTTAAGCCAGAAAGCGAACTCGATTTAGAATTCCTCTACACCAGAGACATTGAATTCCGACAAGAAACAATTTATTTCCTTGTAGTCGATCGCTTTTACGACGGCGACCCCACAAATAACGAAGGCCCAAACCCAGAACTTTACGATCCAGAAGGCAAAGATTGGGGCAAATATTGGGGCGGCGACTTGCAGGGAGTTATCGACAAACTCGACTACTTAAAAGATATGGGTGTTACCGCAGTTTGGCTGACTCCGCTGTTCGAGCAAGTAGAAGCATTATTTGTCGAACAAGCTGCGATTCACGGCTACTGGACTAAAGATTTCAAGCGACTAAATCCCCGTTTTATTGCCAAAGGCGACAATCCTTCTGTCAACCAAACACAAGAAACCAAAGATACTGTATTTGACAAATTAGTATACGAGTTGCACCAGCGAAACATGAAACTCGTGCTCGATATTGTCTGCAATCACAGCAACCCAGATTTTAGCGGCAAAAAAGGGGAGCTCTACGACGACGGCGTAAAAATAGCTGATTTTAATGACGATGCAGATAACTGGTATCACCACTACGGCGAAGTCACCAACTGGGAAGATGAATGGCAAGTCCAAAACTGCGAACTGTCCGGTTTAGCAACTTTCAACGAAAACAATATTGCCTACCGCAATTACATTAAATCAGCAATTAAACAATGGCTCGACAGAGGTGTTGATGCTTTGCGGGTTGATACAGTCAAGCATATGCCTATTTGGTTTTGGCAGGAATTTAATGCTGACATTTTAACACACAGACCTGATGTTTTCATTTTTGGCGAATGGATTTATAGCGACCCTAGAAACGATCGTTCTGTGGAATTTGTCAACGAGTCGGGGATGACTATTTTAGATTTTGGTCTGTGCGTAGCAATTCGAGCAGCTTTGGGACAGGGTGCTGAAGCGGGATTTAACTTAGTCCAAGATGTCCTGAATTTGGATCACCGCTACTACGGGGCGACGGAGTTGATTACTTTTATTGATAATCACGATATGCCGAGGTTTCAGTCGTTGAATCCCGATCCAGAAATGCTGCGGTTGGCGATAGGTTTAATTATGACGACTCGCGGCATTCCCTGCATTTATTACGGCACCGAACAGTATCTGCACGATGATACTGAAGGGGGAAATGACCCTTACAACCGCCCGATCATGGAAAAGTGGGATACTGAGTCGCCGATTTACCGAGATGTGCGGTTGCTGTCTGGATTGCGGCGGCTGAATCCAGCTATTTCGATGGGGAGTCAGTGGCAAAAATATCTAACTCCTGATGTTTATTGTTACGTGCGCCGCTATCGCGATTCTGTGGTGTTTGTAGCGATGAATCGCGGCAATTCTGTTACACTTGAAGAGGTTGATACTGAGCTGCCTGATGGAGAGCATACGGAGGTTTTATCGCGCCGCAAGTTTGAAGTTAAAGACGGGATGCTGTACAATTTAGAGTTGGGTGCGCGGGAAGTAATGATTTTTAGCCGCGTCGGAGAGCGAGTTAAGGCGACAACTATTGTGCGGGCGCAGCTTAACAGCGTTAAAACTCAGCCTGGGGAAAGAATTGTGGTGATTGGAGATTGTCCTGAATTGGGGAATTGGGATATTAGTAAGGGTTACCCGTTGGAGTATATCAATACTAATACTTGGTTCGGGGAAATTCCTTTTAATGAAAGTGCGGGAAAGTTGATTTCTTATAAGTATGCGCTGCTACGGGAAGGACAGTCGCCACTGCGAGAAAATCTGGTTTGTCGCCGCTGGGTTTTAGTTTCGGAAGGGACTGTGAAATGGCGGGATAAGTGGGCGAGTGGACGCGAGTCGTGATTTTTAATCAACAGGCTTTCCGGCCTGTTTTACCAGTTTTTAATGAACAGGCAAGATGCCTGTTCCACAACCAAGTTTCTGTTTTGTGGAACGGGCATCCTGCCCGTTGCTGATATTACGAGTTTAGAGCGATCGCAGCTTCTGGGCCAAAACATCGACATAAGGTTCGCTGCTGTGATGGTTCACAACCATTTCGTAGCCCCGCTGCGCTTGAGATTCAGCTTCTTGAGGATTTTTTAGCAAATGGACGATCGCCTCCCGCAAACCTGCTGCATCTCCCACATCTACCACTTTGGCAATATCCGGGGTCGCTAAATAATCGACCATACCTTGAGTCCGAGTAATGACAACGGGCCGCTTGCAGGCCATTGCTTCCAGCAAACCCTGCACTCCAGCAGCATATTTATTGTCCGCCAAACAAACTGCAATTACGTCTGCATCGCGGTAAAGCTGCACTAAATCCGGCCATTCGTAGAACTTGCGGGACATATTTTCTGGCATAGTATCGGGGAAAGCTTGCGATAAAGCTTTGGCATCTTTAGAAAAACCGCTAATTTTTACGTCAACATCTAAGTCAGCAGTTGCTGCTGCTAAGAGTCGGTAGTCGCGCTTTTCTAATCCGACGCTAACAATCGTTTGCCGCTTTTTCTCGCCAGAAACGGGGCCGGGTGTGAAAAACTGGGTGTCTGTCTGGTCTAGATGCACTAAAATCCGGGATTCAGGTAAAGCTAAATAACTGCGGAGGAAGTCAGTTTGAGGGCTGGCGCAAGCCATGAACACGTCAATTTTGTCAGCCAAACCAAATAGTTTCAGGGCGACGCGGCCGCGCAGCCGATCGATATTGTGGAAATGTACAACAATTTTCGGGCGATCGGGCAATTGACCGCAAACCGCCGCCATTGGAATCCCAATGTCCTCGCCGTTACAAAATATCACGTCGTCGCTGCTGACTTGCTCGGACAATTTGCGCGCGGCGGCCCAATGTTCGGGTTTAGAAGAAATTTTCGATCGCAGCTTGTCACTCAACGATATCGCTTCGCCATCCGGGGCGTGAACGGTGGCATTTAAGCTCTCTCTGAGGGCCCGCAGGACGTGGCGAGGGCATTTGCCGAGTTGTGCATCGCGGTCAATTCCATCTAGGTCTATTTTGCGACCTAATGCCAAATGGTATTTCAAACTATTCTCCTTATATTTATGCTGGTGCTGGCACAAATTATCTAACCTCAGAAGATTCTATCCTCTGCTGTTGAAAGTGCTGGTGCGATCGATCAATTTTAGATTTTAGATTTTAGATTTTAGATTTTAGATTTGACTCTACAGATGAATCTGGGGGGTTGTCGCTAATGTCTAAATTTTTGTGAGTTCCACCAATCCTGTCTGGGGCTTGTATCGCAACGGCGCTGGTCGATTTTAGATTTTAGATTTTAGATTTTAGATTTGACTCTACAGATGAATCTGGGGGGTTGTCGCTAATGTCTAAATT
>NZ_JAUBQD010000015.1:0-30388 GCF_036701085.1 Microcoleus sp. Pol7_A1 | reverse complement strand
TTTGTGAGTTCCACCAATCCGGTCTGGGGCTTGTATCGCAACGGCGCTGGTCAATTTTAGATTTTAGATTTTAGATTTTAGATTTGACTCTACAGATAAATCTGGGGGTTCTCCCTAATGTGTGAATTTTTTTGAGTTCCATCAATCCTGTCTGGGGCTTGTATCGCAACAGTGCTGATGGTTAGGAAACCGGGTTTATCGACACCCGCGCGCAAATCCTGTACGAATCAAAAACAGTGACACAGGCCGATCGATTCCAAGGACTTAAGCTTTTATGCTGAAGTTAGCTAAAGCATTTATGTTTAACCTCATGTATATTTCTCCAGAGCAAGACCAAAAAATTCGCTACACCATGCGCGAGTGCGGTCAAGAAGCTTACAAGCTCGCAGCCGAACCTTTTGAAGTTTCCGAGAAAGGGCCCAACGACTACGTGACGAGTATCGATCAATACCTAGACCGACAACTATCGGCAGCATTTAGCGCTTTGTTTCCTGAAGACGGCAGGATTACCGAGGAAAACAGCGCCTCCAGAGCAGCTTACGGCGCCAATTACCAGCGCCTCTGGTGCATCGACCCCCTCGACGGGACTGAAGAATTTATTCGGGGAAAACTGCACTACGCTTCGATGGTGGGGCTGCTGCTTGAAGGGGAACCTGTGGCCGGCTGGCTCTACGCCCCGGCTTTTGACCAAATGTATTTTGGCGGCAAAGATTGGGGATTGTTCCAAAGTGTGGGAGCCCAAGCGCCGCAGCCGATCGCCCTGTGCGCGCCCCCGGCCCCGACAGCGGAAAATTGTAAAATTGTTCTCGGAGACAAAGACCAGAAAAACTACGCCCGGGCGATCGCCCAAAGCATCCCGGGAGCCGAATTTTACTCGCTGGGCAGCTTTGGTTTAAAAGTGATGGAAGTTATCTTCGGTAGAGCCGGCTTGTACCTGTATCTCAACGGCAGAGTTAAAGTGTGGGATACCGCCGGCCCTCTGGCACTAGCAAAAGCAGCCGGATTGGTTTGTTGCGACTTGCAAGGTCAACCGCTGAGGTGGACTAAAGATGCGATCGAGCCGGAGACTCTGGCCCACACTCAGTCCATCGCGATCGGCTGGCCGGACTACATAGAACCTCTGTTGGGCAAAGTTCAACAGGCAGTGACAGGCTTGTAAACCCGTTTAAGATTAAAGAATCTGCCGATTATTACGTGAAGCGCGCCTCTGCACCCTTATCATCAATTAAAGGAGCAACAGATTGTTTGTGTTCCCAAACATCGATCGTTCCCTAGCTGTTGGGTGTCGCCTAATCATATTTCCCACCTCCGCGAGTTTGCATGAAGACAGAAGCTTTCAGTGAGCTGTTCCCTCTATTTAAGGGTGCTAACCCAGAAACCTTGGGAGGGCTGCTATCAAATGCCGTCAAGCATGAGTATCCCCCGGGCCGAGCTGTGGTGATGGAGGATTCTTGGGGCAACGCGATTTACTTTGTCGTGTCTGGCTGGGTAAAAGTTCGGCGCTTGTCAAACGATCGAGCTGTATCAATGGCTATTTTAGGACGGGGTGCCTTCTTCGGCGAAATGGCTATTCTTGACGAATCTCCCCGATCTAATGATGTACTTGCTCTATCGCCCGTGCGGCTTCTGAGCGTCACAGCTCAGCGATTTATTCAAACCCTGTTTAAAGACCCGCAATTGCACCACCGGATGCTGCAACTGATGGTACGGCGGCTGCGCCAAACCAATCTCCGGTATCAACTCCGCAACCGCCAGCCAGCGGTTAAACTAGCAAATACTTTAGTCGAGCTGGCAGAAAACTACGGTCAGAAAACTGCTGAGGGCAAAGATATCTTCAATATTCCTTATGAAGACTTAGCTGATGTCACAGATATCACCCTAGATGAAACCAGCAAAATTATGGAAAAACTCGATAGTAAAGGTTGGATCAAAATCGATCCCGACCACCAAACTATCCATTTGATCAACCTCAAGCACTTGATTAATTTGGCAAGTCAATGACTGATGTTACTTCTTTGGATACCTCGTCGGCTGCCGGCAACCGTCAGGGGCAACTAACAGCACCGACAATTCAATATTCGGTGGCGATGCCCAATCCTGAATCCCACCTGTTTGAAGTAACTTTGCGCGTGCAAGGTTGGTCGAAGCCGGTTCTGGATTTAAAAATGCCTGTCTGGACTCCCGGTTCTTATTTGGTTCGAGAGTACGCCCGCCACCTGCAAGATTTTAGCTCGCTAGGAGGCGATCGAGCTTTACCTTGGCGCAAGCTCAGCAAAAATCACTGGCAAATTGAGACCGATTCGGTGTCAGATGTCACGGTTCGCTACCGCATTTTTGCCAACGAACTGACAGTGCGAACCAATCATTTAGACTCGACTCACGGTTATTTCAATCCGGCAGCTTTGTGCTTTTTCTTGCCCGGTTTTGAGCGCCACTGCTACACCGTGACCGTTGTGCCGCCTCAGCCGGAATGGCGCACCGTTACTACTTTGCCGCCTGTTTCCGGCCAAAATCTTACTTTCGCTGCTGCGGATTTTGATACCCTTGTCGATAGTCCTTTTGAGATTGGCTGTCACGAAGTATACGAGTTTGAAATGATGGGAAAACCCCACCAGCTAGTGGTTTGGGGAAAAGGCAATTTAGAACCAGAGCGGGCGATTCGAGACATCCAAAAAGTTATCGAAGTCGAGGCAAAAATGTTCGGCGGTTTGCCTTACGAACGCTATGTGTTTTTCCTGCATTTGTCCGGCTCTGGTTTTGGCGGTTTGGAACACAAGGAGAGCTGCACTCTCAACTATCCGCGTTTTGGCTTTCGGGCTAAAGAAAAGTACGAACGCTTTATTCAATTGGTGGCTCACGAGTTTTTTCATCTCTGGAATGTCAAGCGCATTCGACCGAAAGCTCTCGAAGTATTTGACTACGAACAAGAAAATTATACTCCTTCTTTGTGGTTCTCCGAAGGCACTACCAGTTATTACGATTTGGTAATTCCTTTTCGAGCTGGGATCTACGGCGTGAAGGGTTTCTTTCAAAATCTGGCTAAGGAAATCAATCGCTTGCAGACTACTCCGGGGCGGAGCGTGCAGCCTGTCAGCGAGTCTAGCTGGGATGCTTGGATTAAACTTTATCGCCGGGATGCTAACAGCGACAATTCGCAGATTTCCTATTATTTGAAAGGGGAAGTTGTTTCGTTTTTGCTCGATTTGTTGATTCGAGCCAGACACGGCAACGAGCGATCGCTCGACGATGTGATGCGTTTGATGTGGCAGCAGTTTGGGAATGCTAATTCGGCCCAAAATGGCGATTTTGAACTGAAGTCGGAAACAGACGGCAAGCTGGCGCATTTGACATCCAACGGAGAGTTAAATTCTCCTTCGCTGCCTGCAGAAATAGGCTTTACTCCCGAACAGTTGCAAAGTGCGATCGAGTCCGTCGCCGGCATCGATTTGAGCGACTTTTTCGCCCGCTATATAGACGGTACAGAAGAGTTACCTTACAACAAATATCTCGAACCTTTCGGGCTGCAAATTTGGGTAGATGAAACTGACCAAACGCCTCGCATCGGTTGGACGTTGGGATCGGAAAACGGGCGGGAAATGGTTAAATTTGTCGAAGTAGGATCTCCGGCACAATTGGCGGGAATTGACGCTGGGGACGAGTTGCTGGCGATCGAAGGTTTTCGGGTAAATGCAGAACAAGCGGGCGAGAGGCTTAAAGATTTCAAGCCTGGGGATATCGTCTCGGTGACAGTTTTTCACCAAGACGAACTGCGCACTTGTCGCGTTACTCTCGCCCCGCCGCGACCTGGCCGTTACTCGATCGTACCGGTGGAACAGCCGACTGCTATTCAGAAACAAAACTTTACTGGATGGCTGGGAGTTCCTTTATCGAAATTGTGACATAAATGAAGGGGAAAGGGAAAGAAAAGACAAAAAGGAATCAGGCTCAATTCCCAATTTCCAATTCCCAATTCCCAATTCCCAATTCCCAATTACCCATTTTGATTATGCAAACCCCACCTCCTCCATCAATTACGCCCCGCCAGATGAATCTGCTGAGAATTGTGGCTTCTATGGCATGGGCTGACGGTCAACTCGCGACAGAAGAAGTTAATTTAATGCTCGATCGCTTTTGCGGTTTGTTTGCCCCAGATACCGACGGACAACAAATGCAACAAGAATTGCGGGATTACATCATGCAAAATATCCCCCTTGACGAGTTGATCGGTCAACTAGAAACTCAAGATGAAAAGGAATTAGTCTTGCAACTCGGCTATGAAGTGATTTCATCTAGTTCTCGCACTCCCGACGAACCAAAAATTAACGCTGAAGAAGCGGCCGCTTATCAAAAATTAGTGCAGTTGCTTAATCTTCCAGAGGATGCGGTCAAGCGTATTGAAGGAGAAGCATCGCCGGGAGCTACTTCGGATGGAATTGTGGAGAAGCTGGCTAAAAAATTAGAAAAGTTCATCAAAGGTTAGTTCGGGACTTGCGCGCGCTTGGCTTAAAAACCCGGTTGATTCCTAGATTTCTCGTTACTAAACCTGAAATTTTTCGTAGAAACCGGGAATAAGCCCCCCATGCGTAAATCTTGTTAGGTAAGTATCAGAATAATAATTTTCTGACTGCAACTATTTACAACTAAAACTGAATGGAAAGGTAGCCGATGGGAACTACCAATTTGCTACAATATAGTAACCAAAAAACACCAAAAAGTTAAGAATATTTTTCATCGCCGGGAACGGTAACAGAATTTGCGATCGCCCTTCCCGCGCGCAGCCTTCCCCTTAACGATAATTAGGGACTTAAGCCAAGCCTAAATCCCTAATTGAGCTACCGATTTTTGGCGATCGCTGAAAGTGAATCCAAGCAGTCATTAGTGCGGTAACTTGCTGAGGGCGTGCCAAGTTCTATAGCCGACAATTCCATCTTGCGGTAAAGCCTTGCTGATTTGTAATTGTCGCACTGCTACATCTGTCATCGTCCCGAAGAATCCGTCAATCGAACCGAAATAGTATCCATTGATTTTCAAGACATTCTGAACAATTTTAACAGCATTGCCAGAACTGCCTTTCATGACGATCGGCATATTCACAGGTGCACCAGAGTATAGTGCTTCCCAAGTTATAGAACCCACAATCCCATCTTCTTTTAAAAAGACGCGGTGTTGATAGCCTTTGACGGCGTTTTGAACTTGGACGCCGAAGATACCGTCCATCGGGCCGAAATAATATCCCCAATGATATAGAAGCTGTTGTAGTTCCGTGACAGCTTGACCTGTTGAACCGATTTGTAAAGTGGGTTTGTTTACTTCAGCGGTTTCAGCAAATGCAAGAGTTGATTGAGAAGTAGTATCGGCGACGAGAGCCATAGTTTCATTGTTCAGGCTTCTTTCTTCGGTGTACATAATGTGGTTCCTCTCAACATTTAAGTTTTGGTTTTTGATATTTCAGGTATAACTGGTGGGATTTGTGAGTGCACAGTCACTTTTTAGAGTGTCACTCATTTGAGTGTCACTCGTTTGAGTTACCCATTGGTTTGTCGTAAGATTTTTATGAGGACTTCCGTCGTCACTACAAAGCAACGGGTAGGGTGCGCGGTGGGTACACAAAATACAAAGGTGCGCGGTGCGCACCCTACCAACTCCTGTTGATTGTTTATTAAGCAAATTCTCGCAAAGCTGGAATTAAATACTGTGTCAAAGTAAAGGCATCTACTCCTAATTCTGTCCGTTCTTTGGCTGCCATGATTCCGGCTTGAGCGTGCCACCAAACTGCTGTTGCAGCAACTGATTGGGGGGGGGATTTGCGGGCGATCGCAGTTGCTAACAGTCCCCCTAACAAGCCTGTGAGAACATCGCCGCTGCCGCCTCTGGCGAGGGCTGGGGTGCTTTCGGGATTGAGGTAGGTGATGGTACGTGAAGCGCAGCTATCCCGTAGGGAATCGCCCTCATCCTTCCAACTTATGCAAACTCTGGCTCCTTTGAGCAATATTGTTGCACCGCAAAGCTGAGCTGCTGCTTGAGTTGCGGCAATTCGATCGTCGTTGGTGTCGTCGGCTAATTCGGGAAATAAACGCTTGAATTCGCCCGGGTGAGGCGTGATAATTGTCAGTGCTGAGCGTTCGGACAAAATGGGGACTGTGCCGAGTTGAGCGAGGATATTTAAACCGTCAGCATCTAACACGAGAGGTCGATCGCTCTCCAGTACAGATTCTACAGCTATTGCCGCTTCCAATGTCAGACCTGGCCCTGCCGCGATCGCATCATAGAGGTTCAAATCAATTGCTACTGGCAACTCGCTAATTGCACCGCTTTGGGTTTCGGGACATCCTATAACTAATGCCTCTGGCAACTGACTGCTCAATATCGGTTTAATCGACTCAGGAACGGCAATTGACAGCATTCCGACACCGCTGGCTCTTGCTCCCAATGCTGCCAAAATTGCGGCTCCGCTGTAGCGGCGGGAACCTGCAATAATTAGCAAGTGACCGTTGGTGTATTTGTGCGAAATTGGCGATCGGGGTAACGGCAAATGCTGAGTTGCCGATGCTTTTGTAATGCGTTGTATTGCTGGCGTTTCGCTCAATATTGCTGCAATATCTGCTGCGGGAATATCAAAATCAATTAATTCGGAACTGCCGATATATTCTAACGCTCTATCTTGCAGAAATGCCATTTTCCACAAACCCAAACATAATGTATGTTTTGCCCGGATTGCCATTCCCAAGACTTCTCCGGTATCTGTATGAATTCCCGAGGGAATGTCTATACTAAAAATGGGTATGTTTAAATTATTTATTTCATCAATAGCGGCGGCGGTAGCGTTATTAATTTCTCGTTCTAATCCAAATCCAAATAAACCATCTACGAGCAAATCGCAGTTTTTTAGCTGGTCAATTTTGTCAACAAATTGAATATTTAAACAACGCGCATAATCAGCGTGATTTTTGGTTAGTTCTTTGAGTTTAGAAAACGGGCAGTAAATAACTACTTGGAACCCTTGAAAGTGCAATTCGCGGGCAACAACCAAAGCATCGCCGCCGTTGTGTCCCGGCCCAACCAATACGCCGATAACTGGCAATTGAGAATTGCCAATCTTTTTCCCTTCTCCCCTCTTCCTTCTATCCGTTACATCCGTTATACAATCTGTTGCCGAACTTCCTTCCCCCTTCAAAAGCTCCTGAATGCGTCTAGCAATCAGTCCTGCGACTTTTTCCATTAAAGCTGCGACTGGCATTCCAGCAGCAAAGATTCTGGTTTCTATTTGCCGCATTTGGTCGGCGGTGACAACAAATTTTTGAATAGTCATATTAATGCTAAAATTTCAGCTAACAGCAGCAGTGGCAAGTTGTAGTATTCTTGTGGTATAATAAATTAGCTCGATCGAACTAACTCACAGTAAAATAGCAATTTCTCTCCAACCATGAACAAGATTGTTGTAGGCCTCTCCGGCGGGGTCGATAGTTCCGCAGCAGCCGCAATTTTACACCATCAGGGATATGAAGTGGTGGGTTTAACGCTGTGGTTGATGAAGGGCAAAGGTCAATGCTGCTCTGAGGGAATGGTCGATGCAGCTAAAATTTGCGAAGATTTGGGCGTTCCCCACCACATTGTTGACAGCCGCGAGGTCTTTCAGGCAAGTATTGTCGATTATTTGGTGGAAGGTTACAGCGCAGGAATTACGCCTCTGCCTTGTTCGCAGTGCAATAAAACTGTGAAGTTCGGCCCGATGCTCAAGTATGCTCGCGAACAACTCGGAATTGAAAAAATTGCTACAGGGCACTACGCTCGGATTACTTACGATGCTGCTACTGGTCGCTATCAGTTGCTGCGGGCGATCGACCCTGCGAAAGATCAGTCTTATTTCTTGTACGATCTAACACAGGATTTGCTGGCAGGTACGGAGTTTCCTTTGGGGGAAATTACCAAGACTGAAACTCGCAGAATTGCGGCGGAATTTGGCTTGCCAACTGCTGATAAGCCGGAAAGTCAGGATTTGTGCTTGGTGGAAAGTAACGGTTCGATGCGGGCTTTTCTGGATAAGTACATTGCGCCGCAAAAGGGTGACATTGTGGACAAGTCAGGGCGGGTGCTCGGACAGCACGACGGCGTGCACCACTACACCATCGGCCAGCGGAAGGGACTCGGGATTGCTGCACCGGAACCGCTGTACGTGATTGAACTCGATGCTGCTGGCAATCGGGTAGTTGTGGGCGATCGGCAGTTGGCGGTAGAATCTGAATGTACTGTCCAGAAAGTGAATTGGGTTTCTGTGGCTGCGCCGATGGCTCCGATTCGGGCTCAGGTACAGATTCGATATCGATCGCACCCCGTCCCCGCTACTATTATTCCTGTGGAACCCTCCCAAGCAGAGGAAAAAGCCAGCGGTACAAGAGTTAAGTTGATTTTTGACGAACCGCAGTTGAGCATTACCCCCGGACAAGCGGCTGTTTGGTATGACGGCGATGTGCTGTTGGGCGGCGGCATCATCGAAAGAAACCAACTCCCCAATTAAAGCAAGGGGCGGGCTAGAAGCCCACCCCACAAGAAACCACCCACGAAAAAACTCACTCTTTGTGCAACAGGCATCTTGCCTGTTCCAAAAGGAAATTTATTTTTCATTTCACAGGGGTACATTTACCTAACTTTCTTTTCCAAGCGCAACACATTTCCCCTAGCATTAGTGCGGTAAACCCAAGTTTGCCTACCATCAGAAACCACAACCCGCCAACCTTTGACAATCATTTGACCGCAAATTTCATCAGCTTTTGCGAGTCCTAAACAAGTATTTGACCAACTTTGTCTGCTCGATTCAGTTACTTTCAACTTGTCAGCAGCAATGCCAGTGGAGCGCGACAAGTTTTGGCGAACTGCTGCTGCTACGGTTGCGGGCAATTGGTTCGGGGGATTTTGGCGCGTACCCTCGGCCAAATTGCCAGGTTCGGAAATTAGACTATTGAGTGCAAATACCGAATAGCTGATTTTTTGGGGCATCGCGGCAGCGGAAAATTGCTGCGCGATTTGCTGTGGTTGGCTTTCCAACAGGCTGAGGGAATGTTTGAGAGCGCCCGCGTTAGCTGCTGCGGTTTGTCTTAGGGCCGGATACATTTCCCACGCCAGAATTCCTGTTAGCACCAAAGCCAATATTAAAGGATTGGGCTGCTTTTGGTCTCGGTTTTGATTGTTTTGAGAGTTATTTTTGGAGATTCGTTTCATCATATGCCTTCTGCCTCACTTTACACAATGCGCGATCGCTCCTGAACACTCAACTGCAGATACTGATTGAGACACTGTTGGTGGTGCTGTTGGTTCCTTTGTGCAGAACCGACTTGACTGCTGGTGCGGCCCAAGTATTTTCTACTCGCTGCGGGCACTTGTGTTTCAGGAAACTTGCACTACCCAGTTATTACTTAATTTTTACCCTTAATCTGGGGGTATTAAGAAAAATTTATGCTTAAGTAAATATTCTTAAAAGCATCTAATTCTGCCCAAAAATTTCAGTACAAATAACTATTCATCGTTCCAAAACTGCTAAAGGTGTTTTAGACTGTGGGAGGCGAGCTGAGCCAAGGATATCACAGGGATGCCGCAAAATTTGTTGCAACAGGACAAAAACGCATTAGAAATTAAATCAGCTATCGCTGATTAATTGTATTAGCATTGTGGTTTTTTAGAGCGATCGTCCCCGAAACTACTTTAGTAGCGATCGCTACTTTTTTAGTACAATATTGTTGAAATCTATCGACTATGAACAGAAAATCCTTGGGCATCCATTTAATGAATCGGCTGAGCTATCCTCAAAAATTTACCTTAATCGGTTTCATATTTGCAATACCGTTAACCTTGGTCATGTACCTGCTGATTTCGGAAATTAACAGCAGGGTTGATTTTTCCCAAAAAGAAATCTACGCAAATCAATACCTGCGCTTGCTGCGCCAGTGGAGGGAATACATACCGAAACTTCAACTCTTAAATTATCAGCCTTTAAATACAAATTTAAGCCGGCCAGATACGAGAGCTAATTTAGAAGCTAAGATGGACGCGAACTTTCAATCCCTGGTTAATACCGATATCCAGCTCGGAAACCTATTAATTTGTAATAAAAATTTATTAAAGTTTATCAACATTGGCAAAACTTCAAACTTCGCCACAGTCAGTGGAGTTTAGAAAATTAAAATTTTGTATATCAACCATTAGCTGGCGACATTGATAGACTGAGCGCTCGCGTTTGCGATACTTCCAATCTGATTTCACAGCCACATTTCGATACCTATTATTTGATGAATGCTACTTTGTTGAAGCTTCCAGAGATGGAAAAAATTTTGTCAGAGATTAGGCTAATTTCTCAAAAAATTAGCCTGCATTCTGATGCCACACCAGAAGAAAGAGCGCAACTAATTACTCTTTCGAGCAGACGGTTCTGTCGAGCGGTTTGATACGGTCGATTTGGGTTTCCCGATCGGGCTGGATGCAGATATTGCTGAATTTATTGCTGAAAAAATTGTGCAGTTGCATTCAGGAGATGTGGTAGTGCTGTACACTGACGGGATTACGGAAGCTGAAAATATTGATAAAGTGCTTTATGCTTTAGATAAGTTAATTTAGGTAATAGAGATTAATTGGCAGCGTTCCACTGCCGGAATCAGGCACGCTGTAATTAAGGACGTGCGATCGCACATCGGCGAACAAAAAGTTTTTGATGACTTCACATTGCTGGTACTCAAACAAAAATAGTTAATTAAATCTCTCTTCTCAAGCTTAAACTGTATACAGTAATGTTTCTCTTCTCAAACTTTACCTCTCACATCGATATGATTCAGACTTTCGGCGATTTCATCGAGCACTCAGCTAGCCAAGAATACTTAATAATTGGCTTTTCTCCAAGTTCGATTCCCCTGAAGCAGCGGTGGCGCAACAACGGTTTGTCGGCGGATTTTCTGGCTGACTACTTGACGACTTTTTTTCCGGGAAATGAAGACGATCCCTCGACAATTGAAAGACAAGCTGAAATGAAAAGCGCTGTTAGCTACATTGCTAACGAGTTATTAGAAAATGCTATGAAGTTTAATGATGAAACCTCGGAGTACCCGATCGACATTAAACTGCAATTAGAGAGCGACAGAGTGATTTTCTCAGTTGCTAACAGTATCTCTCCGCAAGCTGTGGACAAGTTTCAGGCTTACATCCAGCAATTGCTGGCCTCCGAGCCGAGCGAGCTTTACATTCAGCAGTTGGAAAAAAATGCTGCTGACGAAAAATGTATCGATTCTGGATTGGGTTTGTTGACCATGCTCACCGATTATACCGCCAAAATTGGCTGGAAATTCCAGACCGTGCAAAAAGACCCGGAAGTAATTGCGGTGACAACTATGGTGCAATTAACAGTATAAGCAACGCTGGCGATCGATAATATCTAAGGAAATTTTTTTTGCGACAATGGAAATTAAGACAGAAGATTACCGGATCTGTTACGATCCAGCAACGGCAACCGTGAGTTTTTTTGGCTCTCTCAGGCTGAGGGGGCCTGCGGAGTACGCACCGATAATGCAGTTTCTGGGCAAGGTAGCCGACGTGGAACAGACGAAAATAACCCTCAATTTGCAGCAGTTAGAATTTTTGAACAGTGGTGGCATCAATATGCTGTCGAAGTTTATTATCGAGGTGCGACAAAAAGCTCGGGTGCAAATGGCAGTACAAGGTTCTCAACGCATAGCTTGGCAAGGTAAATCTTTGAAGAATTTCCAGCGCCTGATGCCTGGTTTGCAGTTGGAATTACTATAGACACACGATTACTTTTAGGGTACGGGCTGTTGAGCAATTTTCTGTTAGTCGAGGCGCAAATTCTCAGGTTATGCTGGAAGAAGAACCATCTAGAGAACACCTACTTTTAGAGATAGAAAGATTGCGCCAGCAAGTGGAAGACTTGAAGGAGGAAAAAGCGGATCTGGAAATCTTGCTGGAAACTACTGCTGAACATTCAGATACGATTGAAACAGAGTTGCGCTATCGGGCATTGGAGGCGGTGCGAGAAGGCGAAATCAAGCTGGCTAAATTTCTGGAAGCGATTCCGATAGGCGTGGCCGTCCTCGATGCTCGAGGCAGACCTTACTACGTCAATCACGCCGGAAAGCAGTTATTCGGTAAAGGGGTTTTGCCGTTAAATGCAGTTGAGGATTTGTCAGAAAGTTATCAGATTTATATCGCGGGAACTGATACTATTTACCCTTACGAGAATTTGCCGATCGTCCGAGCTTTGAGGGGCGAAAGCGCGAAATCTGACGATCTGGAAATTCATCAACCCGATAAGAAAGTTTCCGTTGAGATTTTGGGAACGCCAATTTTTGATGAGGGTGGCAAAGTTGCTTTTGCGATCGCAGTTTTTCAAGATATCACGGAACGCAAACAATCTGAAGCTGAGCGCCATCTAAAATTGAATAAATCCCTAGAATCCCTAGCTGCAGAATTAGACTTAACTGATGCCTACGGGCGATTTGTGCCACATCAATTTCTACATTTGTTGGGATATGAAAGTATTATAGATGTCAATTTAGGCGACCAAGTGCAACAGGAAATGTCGGTACTGTTTGCGGATATTCGCGACTTCACGGCGCTTTCGGAAACTATGACGCCGGGAGAAAATTTTAAATTTATAAATGCTTACCTTTCGCGGATGGAGCCTGCTATTACTAGCAATAACGGGTTTATTGACAAATACATCGGCGATGCAATTATGGCTCTGTTTAGCGACTGTGCAGATGATGCAGTTAAAGCGGGTATTGCGATGCTAAATATTCTAACTACTTACAACGAACACCGTCAAAAAGTCGGCTACATCCCAATTCAAATTGGCATTGGCATCAATTCTGGCTCTTTGATGCTGGGGACAGTCGGGGGTAAAAGCCGAATGGACAGCACTGTGATTAGCGATGCTGTTAATTTGGCATCTCGCATTGAAGGATTGACAAAAGATTACGGCGTACCTCTGTTAATTTCTCAGCAGACTTTGGAACGGTTGCGAAATCCGGCTGATTATGCTATTCGGATCGTGGATAAAGTACAGGTAAAAGGAAAATCTCAATATGTTGTAGTCTATGAGGTATTTGATGCCGATCCGCCAGAAATTAGGTCGGCTAAGCTAGCAAATTTGCCCGTATATACTGAAGCTATGTTACTGTGCGATCGCAAGGAATTCCGGGAAGCAGGAAAATTGTTTGAAGAGTGTTTGCGGAAAAATCCCAGCGATCCGGTAGCTCGTATTTACCTGAAACGTTGTCGGGATTGGCGATCGCTCCTCAAAGGAATTTAAAGCAAGTTATTAGTCATTAGTCATTAGTCAACACCTCGGACAGTTTTTGATTACCAACCGGAGAATGACGGTTTCAAGGCGATCGGTATCAGGGCAATCCTTGCCGAGGCACAGGATATGGAAAAACCAAGAGTTTCAGCTTAGGAACTCAAAATGCCAGCGGAGGCGATCGCACTCGCGATCTCAGAAATCCGGTTTCCGACTATATTGCTCGTTAATAAACTTAGGATGTTTGCGAAAAACCAAGTTTCTAGCTCACCCACGAGTACACCCTGAAACTCTCCGGAGTGTTGTGATAATATTATGAGTAATTTGGAGTGTCAAAAAAAGACGATGAAAATCAACAAGCAGCAGCCTAGAATATCTATAAAACCTTCAGTGATTAAAGCTATAGCTCTGTTCTGTCTGTGCTGCTTGTTAACTGCAAGCTGCGGACAGAGGGCCAATCGATCGGTTAATGCGAGCGGCGAAAATGTTAATAACCGCGTTACTATTGGCACAACCTTGAAATTGCGGACGATCGACCCTGCGGATGCTTACGAAATTATATCGGGGCAACTGCTGCAAAATTTGGGCGATACTCTCTACACTTACAAGTCGGGAACTACTGAGTTAATTCCCCACTTAGCGACAGCACTTCCAAAAGTTAGCCAAGACGGGTTGACATATACAATCCCCTTGCGTCAAGGCGTTATTTTTCACGACGACACACCGTTTAACGCCGCAGCAATGGAATTTTCCTTGCAGCGGTTTATCAAAAATGCCGGCCGTCCTGCTTTCTTGTTGAGCGATGCAGTAGAATCTGTGAAAGCGACGGGCGAATACGAATTAACTTTTCAACTCAAAAAGCCTTTTGCTGCTTTTCCTTCCCTGTTGACATTTGCCGGTATTTGTGCAGTTTCTCCAAAAGCCTACGAGATTGGGGAGGGTAAATTTAAACCCGATACGTTTGTAGGAACTGGACGCTACAAGTTGGCGAAGTACGGCAGCGATTCTCTCAAGTTTGACGTGTTTGACAAGTATTGGGGAGAAAAACCAGTTAATCAAGGAATTGACCTTTTGCTGCTTTCTAGTTCGTCAAATTTGTTCAATAGTTTTCGGACTGGTGGAGTCGATGTGGCTTATTTGTCTATGGATGCAGACCAAGTTCGCAGCTTGGACGAGGGAGCAAAACAAGGGAAATGGCAGGAAATCGCCGGGGAAAGCAGTACGGTTAGTTACATGACGCTGAATACCAAATCTAAACCGCTGGATAAGTTAGAAGTGAGACAGGCGATCGCCGCAGCGATGGATCGCCCGCTGATTAACGATCGCGTACTGCGGGGACAAGCACAACCGCTTTACAGTTTGATTCCCACAACCTTCGACGTTCAAAAACCGATTTTTAAAGAACTGTACGGCGATGCTAACACTACAAAGGCTAAGGAACTTTTAACGAAAGCGGGATACTCTGCCGCCAATCCTTTTGTTCTGCAAATTTGGTATCCTTCAGCTTCCACAAAACGAGCTTTAGTGGCGAGTACGATCGAGGCGCAAGCTAAACTCAAAATGGACGGGATGATGCAGGTTGAAATTAACAGCGTTGAATCTCCGACTTTGTTTCAAAATATAGAGAAGGGGATTTATCCTGCCGTTTTAGTTGATTGGTATGCCGACTTTTTCGACGCCGACAATTATATTCAGCCGTTTTTGGATTGTGCCACCGGTTCGGCCGCGGGGGGCTGTGAAAAGGGTGCTAGTCAAGGTCAGGGTTCGTTTTATTATAACGAGCGGGTAAATCAACTGATCGACAAGCAACGAAAAGAACCAAACCCTCAAACCCGCAAAGCCCTCTTTGCCGAAATTCAAGATATACTGGGTCAAGATGTACCTTTTATCCCTCTTTGGCAGGATAAGGACTATACCTTTGCTCAGAAAAATATTACCGGCGTCCGTTTAGAACCGACACAATCTTTTCCTTTTTGGTTCCTGAAAAAGCAATAATTCTTTACAACAATTTGCCGGAGTTGAAACGTCAATTATTATTGCATATTTTCTGCACAACAGGGTGATGATTGTCACAGTTTATGAAAGAGACCCATCACCCAACCCTCTCAAATAATGTGGGATATTATTAAAGAGAGATATTGCTGAGGGTAAGTATATGAAACTTGGAATTTTAACAACAACAGGGCTACTGATTGCGATCGGTTTTGCCTCTGGAGTAAAAGCAGAAAACGTATCACAAGTCAAGCAACTATTAGAAACTAAAAAATGTACCAAATGTGACTTGACAGGAGCGCAACTTGCTGGTACGGATCTGAGCGGAGCAGATTTGAGCGGTGCGAATCTGCGGGGTGCAAATTTGAACGGTGCAAATTTGAACGAAGCCAAATTGAACGAAGCAAATCTGAAAAAAGCTAAATTGCAAGGTGCGAGTTTAATTGGGGCTAAATTGCACGGTGCCAATTTGGAGGGTGCTGATTTGAGCCGCGCTAATCTGAGTCTGGCCGGTTTAGTAATTGCCAGTTTGAAAAATACCAACCTCACCAGCGCTAATTTAATCGGTGCTAATTTAGAAAGCGCCGATTTGGCGGGTGCGAACCTGAGAAATGCTCGCCAGTCCGTTGCGAATTTAGCTGATATCAGCCTCAGAGGTGGCAGTGTATCGGGAATAGACGTACAGGGAGTCAACTTGCGGGATGCAAATTTGACCAATGCAAATTTGACCAATGCAAATTTGAACGGTTCCGACTTGACCGGTGCTAATTTAAAGAATGCCAATATGGCAAATGTAGATTTGAAAAACGCTTCTCTGCCGTAGGACGATCGCCAATTGCTATATCAAACTCTGGTGCTTAAAAAGCTTAATATAATAATGTAGGGGCAATTCTGAAATTGCCCCTACATTTTTTTTATTTGTAGGATTTATCTCGTTTCCGGTCGCTGCGCGGATCGTTGTTCGGTGCGAGAAGCATTTCGCTGGCATCTGCGATTGCTTCATATTTTGATGTCGGATCAATCTTCTTCCTGAGTATCTTGGGCGAAGCGGATAATGTCATCATCGCCGAGGTATTCGCCATTTTGGATTTCAATCATCACCAGGGGAATAACGCCTGGATTTTCTACGCGGTGAGCAGTATTCATGGGAACGTAGGTTGACTGTTTCTGCATGAGAATCGTCTCTTTGTCGTCGCAGATAACTTTAGCGGTACCGGAGACGACAACCCAGTGCTCGCTGCGGTGATAGTGCATTTGGGTGCTGATGTGGTGTCCCGGTTTGACTTCAATGCGATTGATCTTGTAACGATCGCCCGCGTCTATGACTGTAACTTTGCCCCAAAACCGGGTTTGTGTGCGATCGTCAATTTTTTCGATTGTGTCCACTGTTTCCACCATTTTATTTATCTCGCTAACGGTGTCTGCAAAAATAGCTGTAGTTGAAAGTATAGCAGGGATTGGGTAAGCGGGTAAGTCCGTAAGTGCGATCGAGGTGTTTTCGCAGGAATTAGCAGCGGGTAATTGGCAACTGTTTCTCGATACCGTCACGGAGGACTTTACTTTTTGGTTTCCAATCGCACAGTTTCATGGCAAGAAGGTGGCGACAGCTAAAATTTCTTTTTAGTAATTACAGCATATTCCATATAAATCCTCTACACATACAAAACTGGCAAAACCAATTGCTACTACCTTACTTCATAAATCTGGAATATGCTGTAATTATTTTTTTCCTTTATTTCATTTACTCATATATTATAAACAAAGGGCGGGCAATTGCCCGCCCCACTTTTTACTTGCTCAACACACCATCGGGAATCCCCAAAAGCTCCTCAATGCGAGGCATATCTTCCAAAGCAATCACTCTGCCTTCATCCTCAAAACCAGCAATTTGATCGAAATTCAAATACCGATACAAATCACTAGCAAAAGGATCGATTCTTTTTGACACAATGTCGTTGTATTCTTGGACTGTGGGAATTCTACCTAACAGCGAACAAACGGCAGCCAATTCCGCCGAGCCGAGATAAACTTGCGCGTCTTTGCCCATGCGGTTGTTAAAGTTGCGAGTAGAAGTTGAAAACACCGTTGTCGCATCTTTAACCCGCGCTTGATTTCCCATACAAAGACTGCATCCGGGCATTTCTGTGCGAGCTCCAGCAGCTCCAAAAATGCTGTAATAACCTTCTTCTTTGAGTTGCTGTTCGTCCATCCGAGTTGGCGGACAAATCCACAGGCGAGTTTTCACTTCCCCTGCACCTTCTAACACCTTCGCAGTGGCGCGGTAGTGACCGATATTTGTCATGCAAGAACCGACAAATACTTCGTCTACCCGATCGCCCGCAACCTCACTCAACAACTTAACATTATCCGGGTCGTTGGGAGCAGCCACAATTGGCTCTTTAATCTCGTTGAGATCGATTTCGATGATTTCAACGTATTCCGCATCAGCATCCGCCTCCATCAGCACCGGATTAGCCAGCCATTCCTCCATCTTCGCCACCCGGCGCATCATCGTCCGCGCATCTTGATAGCCCCGCGCCATCATATTTTTCAGCAGCGCCACATTGGAACGAATGTACTCGGAAACAGTCTCCACGCTCAATTTAATCGTGCATCCGGCGCAAGAACGCTCGGCCGTCGCATCGGTCAATTCAAAAGCCTGCTCGACCTTCAAATCCGGCAAACCTTCAATCTCCATAATCCGCCCAGAAAAGATATTTTTCTTGTTCTGTTTCTCGACGGTTAGCAAACCTTTTTGAATTGCTACATAGGGAATTGCATTCACAACATCCCTGAGCGTTACTCCCGGCTGCAATTCACCTTTAAACCGCACTAATACCGATTCCGGCATATCCAAAGGCATGACGCCCAAAGCAGCAGCAAAAGCCACCAATCCCGAACCTGCAGGAAAGGAAATTCCCAAAGGAAAACGAGTGTGAGAATCGCCACCAGTTCCCACTGTATCTGGCAATAACATTCGGTTCAGCCAAGAGTGAATAATGCCGTCTCCCGGCCGCAAAGCTATGCCGCCCCGCTGTGCCATGAAATCCGGCAATTCGTGGTGAGTTTTGACATCAACGGGTTTCGGATAAGCGGCGGTGTGGCAGAAACTTTGAATTACCAAATCGGCGCTAAATCCCAAACAAGCAAGTTCTTTCAATTCGTCCCGAGTCATCGGCCCGGTGGTATCTTGCGAGCCGACTGTTGTCATGGCTGGTTCACAAGATGTACCGGGACGAACGCCGGACAAACCGCAAGCTTTGCCTACCATTTTTTGTGCTAAAGTGAAGCCTTTGCCTGTATCGGTGGGAATAGTCGGGCGGGTGAAAATAGTGCTGGGTTCTAGTCCTAAAGCTGCGCGGGTTTTGTCGGTTAAAGTGCGTCCAATTAATAGCGGAATTCGGCCGCCGGCGCGAACTTCGTCTAGAATTGTGTCGGGTTTGAGGGCGAAGGTGGAGATGATTTCTCCGGCTTCATTGGTGATTTCGCCTTTGTAGGGATGGATGGTAATTACCATTCCTGTTTCCATTTTGGAGACATCGCATTCGATCGGCAAAGCGCCGGAATCTTCAGCGGTATTGAAGAAAATCGGGGCGATCGCACTTCCTAAAATATAACCGCCGCTGCGCTTGTTCGGCACAAACGGAATATCATTGCCAATGTGCCACAGCACCGAATTAATCGCCGATTTCCGCGAGGAACCGGTGCCGACAACATCGCCGACGTAGGCTACGGGATGGCCTTTTTGCTTCAACTCTGCGATCGTTTGCAGAGCTCCTGGTATCTTACTTTCCAGCATCACCAAAGCGTGCAGGGGAATGTCCGGCCGGGTGGTAGCATGAGGTGCTGGCGACAAGTCGTCAGTATTCGTTTCTCCGGGAACTTTGAAGACTGTAACGGTAATGACTTCCGGCAGTACGGGGCGGCTGGTGAACCACTCGGCTGCAGCCCAAGAATCGACTACCTGCTTGGCGTAGGGATTGGTATCGGATAAAGTCAGAATGTCGTGGAAGGCGTCGAATACTAACAGGGTTTTGCTCAAGGCCCGGGCGGCGGTAGCGCCAATGGCGGTTTCGGCAGTGGGATTGAGCAAATCGATTAAAGATTGCACATTGTAACCGCCCATCATTGTCCCCAGCAGGTAAACTGCCCATTTGGGAGCAATTAGGGGGCTGTGGATTTCGCCTTTAGCAATGCCGGTTAAAAAACCAGCTTTGACGTAGGCGGCGCTGTCTACTCCGGGCGGGACGCGATCGCGCAATAATTCTATTAAGGTTTCTTCTTCTCCAGCCGGCGGATTTTTCAGCAGTTCACACAGTTCCGACGTTTGCTGGGCGTCTAGCGGCAGCGGTGGAATTCCCAAAGCGGCCCGTTCGGCAGCGGTACGGCGGTAAGATTCAAGCATTTCTCCTCTCTCCTCGGATAGTATTCGGTGGTTGGCAAGCAGGTGACTTTACTTTTTAGATTAGGAGCTTCCGCTGCTGATTGGGTAAAGTACCTCGCCATACATAAAAACTTAACGCAAGTTTAAAAACTGTAGATTTTCATACCAAAGACAGATGTGCTCTCGACCGAGATTGGATCGTATCAAACTCCAGCCGAGCAGTTTAAGGCGTTCATTGGTATTGTTCTGGTTAAGATTAATGTGTTGTGGGCTACTGTCGATCGTCCTCTGCATCCATTCCTAACAAGTTAAGCTAGGGAAGCATTTGTCAATCAGCAATTATGCTCAAAGTTTACTCGGATTTTGAGTAGAAAAACCACATTCGGGCGATCGAGGAATTATGCCGAGCGCCATATTTATGCCCGCTCACTCCCAAATCGCGAATTTCCACTCCTAGAAAAGCAGTTTTTTTGCGTAATATTACTGATTGACAAATGAAATTAAGTCTTCAGTTGTTACCAATGCTCTGCATCTGAAATCGTCATTTACCGCAAGTTGAAAAAAGTTGTCCTGCTAATGGATCGGTTAACAAATGGAAAGTTTTATCCCTGAAAACTCTGAAGACTGTCAGGGCTGTGCCTCCAAGGCAGACTTGTATCAAGAGCTGCAAGGAACAACAGAATTACTGCTGACGATCGCCAACTCAATGCCGATGCCCCTGATCGTCAGCAGTCTGGCGGACGGCACAATTCTTTATAGCAACGATTTATGCCGTCAGGCTTTCGGGCTCACAGAGTTCAAGTCGATAAAACGCCAAAAAGCCGAAATGTTCTACCACAACCCCGCAGACCGCCAGGAACTGCTGTCGCGACTCGCCGACAACGGACACGTCCGCGAGACAGAAGTCCGCCTTAAAAAAGCTGACGGCACGCTGTTTTGGGCAACTGTATCGATGCGGTATTTGACATTGCGGTCGGAAAAAGCTGTTCTGTCGGTGTTCTGCGATATTACCGATCGCAAGCGAGCCGCCGCGAAGGAGCAGGAATTGCTCGCGTCAATCCACTTGCGGGCCCGCCAGCAAGCGGCCGTCGCTTACTTGGGGCAGCAGGCCCTTGCTGAAACAGATTTGTCCGCACTGATGGACAAAGCTGCGGTTTTAATTGCTCAAACGCTGGACGTTGATTATTGTCAGTTGTTAGAACTGTTGCCCTCTGGCCATGCTTTTATGCTGCGAGCGGGGGTTGGCTGGCAGCCGGGCCTCGTCGGCAGCGCTACTGTTACCGCTTCTGCCCGATCGCAAGCAGGTTACACATTGCTAGTGGGCGAACCGACTATCGTCGAAGATTTGCGCGTGGAAACGCGCTTTAGCGAGCTGCCGCTGCTGCACAACCACCGGGCTGTCAGCGGCGTCACTGTCATCATTCCCGGCAATCGGGGAGTGGGAAGCAACTGGGGACAAGCAGAACCAGCGAACAGTTCCTCCTCGCCGGCCTGGGGCATTTTGGGGGTGCATACCAGCCAAGGGCGGGTTTTCAGTCAAGATGACGTTTATTTTGTAGAAGCGATCGCCAACGTATTAGCCGCGGCGATCGAGCGCATCATATCGCAAGAACGCTTACAAATGATGGAACGGGCGATCGAAAGTTGCAGCAACGGCATTGCAATCACCGACGCGACCGTTGGAGATAATCCGATTATTTATGTCAATCCCAGTTTTGAGCGGATCACCGGTTATAGCAGAGACGAGTTAATGGGGAAAAATTGCCGATTGTTGCAGGGCGCCGACAGGGACACCGCCGCTGCCAAACAATTGCGAGTTGCGATTGAAGAAGGGAGAGAATGTCAAGTTATCCTGCGCAACTTTAGGAAAGACGGCACGCCTTTTTGGCTCGAACTTTCGATCGCTCCGGTTTACAACTCGCGGCGGCACTTAACCCACTTTATTGGAGTGCAAACAGACATTACCGACCGCCAGCGCTCGGAAGAAGAATTATTTTTAAATTCTCAAGCTTTAGCAGCTTTTAGCGCTAATCTCAAACACTTGCACCGGATTACAACTTATCATTATCAAAACTTTGAAGAACTGGTTGACGATTATCTAACAGCAGGCTGTTTGATGTTTGGCCTTTCTATAGGGATCATGGCAGAAGTTGAAAGCGAAACTTTTATTGTGCAGGCAGCGAAAACAGATTTAGGATACTTCGTGCGAGGCTTAGAATTGAACCTCAGCGATACTTACTGCGCCGCAGTCATTAAACTCAATAAAACAGTTGCGTATTTTCATATAGGAGCCGACATAGAGATGCGCGAACATCCAGCTTATCAAAGCTGCAAATCAGAATCTTACATCGGGACGCCGATATTTGTTAACAATAAAACCTACGGAACTTTGAGTTTTAGTTCGCCAGAAATAAAGAAAAGACAATTCAAGTACGAGGAAATAGAAATCATAGAATTGATGGCTCAAAGCATCGGTAAAATTCTGGCGGTTCACCAAATGGAAGTCGAACGCCAGCAGGCTGAAAAAGAGCGATGCGAGTTGATAGTATCTCTCCAAGAAAGTGAAGAACGCTATCGCCGTTTAGTAGAACTATCTCCCGAAGCGATCGCCGTTCACAGTCAAGGGAGAATCGCCTACATCAATGCTGCCGGCGCTAAACTCCTGGGTGCGAGCTCTCCCGATGCCCTAATCGGCTTTCCGGTATTGCATTTCGTCCATCCAAACTATGTGGAAACAGCCAGAGAGCGCATCCGGCTAGTCGAGAAAGAAAATAAGCCGATCGACCTTGCCGAACAAAAACTGATGCGGCTCGACGGACAAATAATAGACGTTGAAGTTGTCGGCATCCCCGCTACTTATCAAGGCTTGACCGCCGCCCAGATTATTATCCGAGATGTCACCGAGCGCAAGCGAGTAGAACGGCAACTGCTGCACGGCGCTTTTCACGATGCGCTGACAGGTTTGCCCAACCGCGTTTTGTTCATCGACAGGCTAGGACAAGCCATCCGCCGATCCAATCATTCCCCCGATTACAAATTTGGTTTACTTTTCCTAGATTTAGACCGCTTCAAAGTAGTTAATGATTCTTTAGGACACGTTTTAGGAGACAAACTCCTAGTCGCCCTCGCGGATCGGCTGCAAACCTGCGTGCGGGCTTCTGATACCGTGGCTAGGCTGGGGGGAGACGAATTCACCATCCTGCTAGACCACATTCACAGCCTCAGCGACGCGACCCTAGCAGCTAAAAAGATACAAAAAGAACTGACGATGCCGTTTCATATCGAAGGGCACGAAGTATTTACCACTGCTAGCATTGGCATTGTTTTCAGTCGAGGCGAAACTGCCGACAGTGGCGAATCGAATCTCTACACTCACCCGGAAGAATTCCTACGCGATGCTGACATCGCTATGTACCGCGCTAAAGCTTTGGGCAAGGCCCGCCACGAGGTGTTTAATTTGGCGATGCACGACCAAACTATGTCGCTGTTGCAGTTAGAAAATGACCTGCGGTTGGCTATTTTGGGCAAGGAGGAATTAGGGGAAAGCAAGGATCAATGTTCGCACTTTATTGTGCACTACCAACCGATTGTTTCGATCGCCAGCGGTGCGATCGAGGGTTTTGAGGCGTTGGTGCGCTGGCATCACCCGGTTCGGGGTCTAGTTCCGCCGTCTACTTTTATTCCTGTAGCTGAAGAAACAGGTTTGATCGTGCCTCTGGGAGCCTGGGTATTGCGGGAAGCTTGTCAGCAATTGCGCCTTTGGCAAGAAATGTTAACGGAGGAAGATGGAAGAAGTTCGATGGAAGTCAGAAAAAGGAAGAATGAAGAAAGAAGAGGGAAGAGGGCAACGCGCAATCTACGGAATTTAACTGATTTAACAGATAGAGGGAATGAGGAACAGGGAAGAAGGAACAGGGAAGAAACAATCGGTAAAAAATTACCAATTTCCAGTTACCAATTCCCGATTACCGATTTCCACTCCCCAGTTACCAATTCCCAATACCCAATTACCAATACTTCGGCTACCATCAATACAAGTTCCCAGTTACCTCTTCCCAATTTTCAATTACCAATTATCGATCCTGCGCAATTAACAATGAGCGTCAATCTTTCTCCGAAACAGTTAGGTCTGGCGAATTTGATCGAGCAAATCGATGAAATTTTAGCAGAAACTGGCTGCGCTCCGAGCTGTTTAAAATTGGAGATTACTGAAAGCGCGCTCGTGGAAAATGTGAAGAAAGCCAATATTGTGCTAGGCCAATTAAAAAATAGAAATATTCGATTGTCGATCGACGATTTCGGTACTGGTTATTCGTCTTTGAGTTACTTGCACCGCTTTCCGCTGGATACGCTGAAGATCGATCGATCTTTTGTGAGTCGCTTGGGGGCTGTCGAAAACGGTGACGGCGGGGGTCAGCCTTTGCAGATTGTGCGGGCGATCGTGACTTTGGCTCACAATTTGGGATTGAATGCGATCGCCGAAGGTGTGGAGACAGCCGAACAGTTAGCACAGCTTCGAGAACTAGGCTGTGAATTAGCTCAGGGATATTGGTTTTCTAAACCTTTGGACAGTTCCGCAGTGACAGAAATGCTGATAAATCTCGGTAATAGAGCAATTCTCTGAGTGAGGTACAAATTGGTAATGGGGAATGGGGAATGCGAAATTGGTAATTGGTAATTGGTAATAAAGTGAAGTATGCTACGTCAGCTAGGGAGATGTTTGCTACAAACTCAGAATCTCAAAACTGACGCACTAGGGAATAAATCGTGCATCAGAATTAGATTTTCGGTGATAGTTGAGAATTACCAAACTGATGCACCGTAACGCTTTCGCAATTCCTAATTCCCTATTAACAATTAGCTTTGAGCGGAATCTCGATCGCCAATTCTGTACCCTGTCCCGGCGAAGAAGTGCATTTCAGCGACCCGTTGTGTCTGTCTGTCACAATTTGATAGCTAATTGACAAGCCCATCCCAGTGCCTTTACCCACAGGTTTAGTGGTAAAAAACGGGTCAAAAAGCCGACTGCCCACAGTCTCCGGTATTCCCGGCCCGTTGTCAGCAATCCGAATGATTACCTTGCCCGCTGGCGATATTTCAGTGCGGATGCGGATGTTGCTGGGCTGTTCCCGCATTTCCTCAGCAGAACGCCGCAGATCCCGTTCTTCCAAAGCATCCAAAGCATTGCTCAAGATATTCATAAATACTTGATTTAGCTGTCCTGCATAACACTCTACTAACGGTAATTTGCCGTATTCTTTAATCACCTCAATTTCTGGATGATTGTGTTTGGCTTTGAACCGGTGCTGCAAAATCATCAGGGTGCTATCTATGCCTTCGTGAATGTTGACTGCTTTCATTTCTGCTTCGTCCATGCGGGAGAACGTGCGCAGAGATGCAACGATTTGCTGAATTCTGTCTGCACCGACTTTCATCGAGGAAAGCAGTTTCGGCAAGTCATCCATCAGAAAATCGAGTTCAATAGCTTCTACTTCCTCTTGAATTTCCGGGACTGGATCGGGATAGTGGTTTTGGTAAAGTTCGATCACGTGCAGCAAGTCTTGAGTATAGTCTTTGGCGTGGCTGAGATTGCCGTAAATAAAGTTAACTGGGTTGTTGATTTCGTGGGCGACGCCTGCCACAAGTTGACCGAGAGATGACATTTTTTCGCCTTGAATTAACTGCGATTGAGCGCTCTTTAATTGCTGCAAAGTTTGCTCTAATTCGAGAGCTTTATTGCGAGTTTGGGCGTAAAGATCGGCTTGGTTGAGGGCGATCGCCAATTGAACTGTAATCGCTTGCAACAATTCTACTTCGCTGTCGCTCCAGGGCCGCACAGAACAGCAGGAGGAGCAGCTAACTGCACTTATTACCCCAGAAAGTGCCTGCATGGGAATGATTAATACAGATTGGTAGCCCATCGATCGAACGATTTGTTTCCAAACAGGATCTGCGACTGTTTCGACATCATCCACGCGCAGCATTTCCATCTGCAATACTTTTTCTCCCACAGGACCGAAGTCGGAAGCTTGATAGCTACCTGTTAAATCGGGAAGTTCCCGAAGGCGAGATTCTTTAATAATTTCCCAGAAAGGCTCCTCTCCGTCGTCGCGATACCAGGCAAAATTGCAACGATCGATCTGCAGGAAAGCGCGAATTTCCTTAACTGCGACTGTAACGATGCTGTCGAAGTCGAGGGAATTGCGGATTTGAGCCGTGAGGTTGTTGAGCAATTTTTCTCGATCTGCTTGCTGTCTGAGTCGGGATTCCGATCGCCTCAAGGCAATTTCTCCCCGCTTGCGATCGGTAATATCTTCAGTGACAGCTAAGAGATATTGCGGTTTGCCATCAGCGTCGAGTATTGCTGTTTTTTTGGTGTGAAATATCCGCGATTCTCCTTGGCCCGTTTCAATCTCTTCTTCGGCGATGTCTATAATTTGCCCGCTGTTGAGCACTTCCCGGTCTTTGGCGATGAAAACATCAGCTTGTTCTGTTGGAAAACAGTCGTAATCATTTTTGCCCATAACTTCTGCTGCACTGAAACCGAGCAACTCTTCGGCGGCCGGGTTCCACAGTACAAATCGCAGTTCTTGGGCATCCTTGACAAGCACTCCTACCGGTATGGTTTTGAGCACTGATTCCATAAAATGTTGAGCGTGTTGCAGTTCTGCTTCTGCAAGTTTGCGATCGCTAATATCTCGGACGTTGGCAATGACGCTGAGATTGCCGTTGAGATGAATTCTGGACAGGGCAACTTCTACATCAAAGGTTGAACCGTCGTTGGGACGCCTCGCTTTCCATTCCACGCGGGGTGTTTCGCCAGCTAATACTCTTTCCCAAAGTTCTCCAATTTTTTCAGAGGGATTGTCGCCGCTTGAATAGTCGTTTTTAATTGATAATTTTTTTGCTTGTTCCTGGCTCACTCCGTACATTTCTAACATTCGATTATTGACATCGAGAATGTTGCCTTCTAAATCGTGAATGAAGATAGCATCGTAGACATTGTTAAATATGGTTCGCAGGTTTTGTTCGGAAACTTGCAGCGCTGCTTCTGCAAGTTTGCGATCGCCAATTTCTTGTTCTAACTGGGTGACTGCTTGGGAAAGTTCGGCCGTGCGATCGCTCACTCTGTCTTCCAACTCGGCTGCAGCTTGCCGCAGCGCTGCTTCGGCGGCTTTGCGATCGGTAATGTCGATCGCCGTGCCGAACAGTTTTACCACTTTGCCACTGGCATCGGTTTCGGCTTTGCCCAGGACGTTCACGTGTCGCAGCGTGCCGTCGGGACGGTAAAGGCGATAGTCAAAATCAAAGGGGATGCCCGCTGCGAGTCCCCGCTGTACATGAGTCTGCCACAATTCCACATCTTCAGGAGGGATCAGAGCGACCTGTTCGGCTAGGTTGGGGGCAAAGGTGGCCGGTTCGAGTCCGAAGATGCGGAAGAGTTCCTCTGACCAAGTGACAGTTCCCATTGTTGCATCGAGTTCCCAATTGCCGACGTGGGCGAGTCTCTGGGCTTCTTGTAGCTGCCGCTGGCTGTTGCGGATGGCGGTTTCGGCAACTTTGCGATCGGTAATGTCGAACAATACGCCGCAAAATACGATTTCGCCGTTCTCGCTGCGGGTGGGCATGGAGTCGCCCTGCCACCAGCGAATTTCGCCGTCGGGCTTGACTAACCGCCCTTCGTAGTGCCAGGGAAAGAGATTTTCTACGGCTTCTTTGACGGAGGTGATGTAGCTTTCCACGTCTTCGGGGTGGACGCGAGAAATGAATGTATTTAAGTCTTGCATTATTTCTGCTACAGTGACGCCGCTGATATCTTCGATGCGATCGCTCATGTAGTCAACTCTCCACACTCCCTGGCTGCTGCAAAATTGAAACACTGCTCCCGGGAGGGTGGCAGCGATCGTCCGAAACCTGGTTTCGCTGACACTGAGGGCGGCAAAAGTCTGGCGCAGTTCTGCGGTGCGTTCTTCTACTCTGCGCTCTAGTTGGGCGTTTGCGTGTTGCAATGCTGCTTCTGCTCGCTTGCGATCGGTAATGTCGGCGGCTGTACCGGTGGTCCCGAGGAAGTTTCCCGTTTCGTCGTACAGGGCGATCGCGTTGAACATCAAATGTTTCATGCTGCCGTCTTTGGCGATTTGGGTGGTTTCGTACTGGAAAACTGATTCTCCGGCAAACAGGCGGGCGAAAACTTCTAAATCTTTCCGGCTTTGTTCTGGTGTCACAAAGTCGGAGAACGGCCGACCGAGCATTTCTTCTGGTTCGTAACCGTAGATGTACTTAACTGCTGGGTTGACGAAGGTGTAGCGCCCGATCGCATCGACCGACCAAATCATGTCTTGGGAGGTTTCTACCAGGCTGCGGTATTTGCTTTCGCTGGCTTTGACGGCTTCTTCTGCTGCTTTGCGTTCCGTCATGTCGCGGGAGACGGCGATTGTCATTGTGATGCGATCGTCTTCGTTGCGGATGGGTGTTTTGACTGTACTAAACAGTCGCACTTCTCGATCGTGCCGCGTGATCGGTTCTTCGGAAATTTCTAGAGTCTGTCCGGTGTCAAATACGAAGGCGTCATCTTTAATGTACTGGAGAGTATGGTCGGGATTGCTCAAAGGTGCGTCTACGATTCCTTGAAGTTCCTCTTGAGTCATGCCGTAATAATCGCGAAATGCTTTATTAGCCCACACGATTTTTGATTGAGGGCCTTTGACTAATACTATATCGGCGATCGAATCGAGAATTTGTTGATATTTTTGCTCGCTGTCGCGGAGTTTTTGCTGCGCGGATTCGATTTCTGCTATTTGCCTCTGGGTTTGCAAGTGCAGTTCGGCTTGGTAGATGGCAACTGCTAAATGGTCGCCTACTTGTCTGGCAAATTCGATTTCGTCTTCTTGCCACTCGCGGGGTTTACCGCAGGAGTGAATGCACAGCAACCCCCACAAATGTTGCCCTTGCAGCAGCGGTACGACTAAGTTGGCTCGGATTTGAAATCGCTTGAGGATGTTGAGGTGACAAGGGAGCAACCGGGCTTTATAGATGTCGCTGACAGCTTGAACGTACCCTTTTTGGTACTTTGCTGCAAATTGTTCGCCGAAGCAGCGATCGTGGACTTTTGCGCCCAAGGATGGGCTGTATTCGGGAAGTACGTCTTCGGAGACTACTTCGCCTTCGTTCCATTCCGATTCGGGGAGGAAACGGTAGACGACGACTCGATCGGCATTTAGGAGTTGCCGCACCTCGGTGGCTGTGGTTTTGAATATTGTTTCTAAGTCTAGGGACTCACGAATTTTGCCAATCACTCCCATCAGCGCTTGCAGCTTTTTGAACCAGGTTTGAGATTGCGTTTGTCTTTCTAGGTGAGCTAGTTTCTGGCGCAGGTTTGTTACTTCTTGATACAGGTGTTGATTAAACATAATGCTATTTCTTTAGTTATTTTGCGGTTTGGTATCGAGGTTGATGGCATCGCAATAGCGCTCTGCAAGTTGAGCCTGGTAAATCAAAATGGCAAAGGACAAATTCTCCTGCTTCTGCTAGCAATTACCAGCTACTCACGGTACATTTCCGTAGTTTTTATGAATTTGGAGGCGGATCGAGCAGCTTAAGTCCGTATATTTACTGGGAAAGCGGGCGGTGATTTGGTACGCCATAAATTTTCAATAGTTGAGAATTATACTAACAAGACTTAAGCATAAACCCGGTTTGTTAAGCTAATTAAGTCAGGGAAGCTGCGAAAGAGGAAACGAAAAACTGGGTTTCATGGCGGGATCGGGAGGAGCGTCCTGACTAATTTTGACATTTTTTTCGATCGCCTCCGGTTGCAAGTGTCACCTTTTTATTATTACCGCAAACTCGATCTATGGTTTCCTTGGTTTGGTCAGCGAATATCTTGTTGGGATCGCCTCTATTAAAATTTGTTTAAATTTAGGCGATCGCCTTTTCTAGAGTTTTCAGTAATTCTCGATTTATCTGTCCTAAATTAGATTTTATATAGCCTTTATGGCAAGCCGAAATTTAAGATATTTTTCCTTGCATTTTCATTGTTTTATGCGAGGGTTTGATTTTTTAAACTTATTAAAATTCACCGAATCAGAAATTAGTTTTCGGTGAAACAGTTGAGGTAGTTGCAGGCTATGGTTAAATTGGCTCAACTCAAGGGCGATTGCCTAGCGCAACGAACCCGCACGCGCGTTCGGGATAGCTTCGGCTTCACGAACACTTTTTGCCCGATTTTTGCATTTTTTGAGAAGTGTAAAATTTTTAGATAATACCAATGTTTAATCTATCACATTTTTGACTAAAGTAAAGGTATTTCAAGCTTCATCAATAGAAATGGCGATCGCGAGGATTAAAGTTTGGGCAAAGTAATGATATAGCGTTTCCTATAGTCATGAGGTACAGTAGCAACAATGAGCAAACCAGTTATGAAGCTCTTTTTTAGTAACTTGTAGCATAGCATCTGTAATTGCATCAATTAAGTCTAAATAATTTCTGGCTTTAAGTTTTCTTAACAGAGATTTCACTTTTGACCAAAAATTCTCAATCGGGGAAAAGTCGGGAGAGTAAGGAGATAAATAAATTAACTTGGCTCCTGCCTCTTCAATAAATTCTTTCACCATTTCTCCGCAATGAATTTTAGCATTATCAATAACTACACAAGCACCTGACCACAGTTTAGGGACTAATTCTCTCAGGATAAATGCTTCAAATGTTATGACATTTAC
>NZ_JAUBQD010000131.1:0-4630 GCF_036701085.1 Microcoleus sp. Pol7_A1 | reverse complement strand
GCGCGGATCTTTGACAGAGTTCTGGTGTTCTGTGTTGAGATTAAACACGCCATTAAATCCTAAGTAAGGGACTTTATGGGCATTCATCGAGATAACTTGAGTGGCTACAGGTGATGGAGGCGTAATTTTTGGGGGCGCTGCCGGAACAGTCTTTTCAGAAGGACTTGCAATGTTTTCTGAGGCTGGTTTCGCGTCAGGTTGACTGACTTGTGGTGCATCTGATAGGGGTTGAAAGCGATCGTTACTACCCCAGTTACAATGAGAACTGCCTTGAGTTGAAATCGTTTCATGGATATCTCTTGCTAGAAAAATTGAGAACGCGAGCCAGTCGTTGCCAAGTCGAAAAATAACTATCAAAACTGTATGGAAAATGAAGCAATTACTGTCAATGGTTCACCAGGCTGATTGCCTGACTCGCGGGCACCATTGACAGCTTCAATGTAGTTGACATTGAACAGGTTTTTAATATTTATGGCAGCTCGCCAATTATCGCGCTGATAAAAAACAGCAGCATTGGGGAGGAAATAACTATCCGCTTGAAAGCTGTTAGCTAAATCCCCTTGTCTCTCGCCAACAAAGTTGAACCCAAGCCCAAAACCTAAACCCTGCAACTCGCCGCTTTGAATTTCATAAGTTGTCCACAGACTACCGCTATGTTTGGGAACATTAAACAATCTGTTGCCCACCAACTCGCGGTCTGTATCTGCTGTAACTTCAGCGTCAGTGTAGGCGTAAGCTGCAATAATATTCCACCCCGGCAAAATTTGTCCCGAAATATCGAATTCAAGACCTCGACTCCGCTGTTCCCCAGAGGCAATTGAGAATAAAAGATTATTCGGATCAGTGACAGCAACGTTCTGTTTTTTAATGTCAAAGTATGCCACTGTAGCCGCCAGCCTTCTGTCGAGCAACTCAGCTTTGACACCGACTTCGTAACCCGAGCCGGTTTCGGGTTCGATCAGACCGCCCCCGGCTGTTGTTGCCGAACCTGGATTAAAAGAGCGCGAATAACTCGCATAAAGAGAAACTTCTGGAATGGGTTGATAAACAATCCCTGCACGGGGGGAAAAATCATCGTAATTTTGAGTTGTTTCGCTTGCATCTGGGTTGGAAGTACCCGGAATAACTCGGTTTTTTTGCTCTGCGGTGTCATAGCGAAGACCTGCTAGCAGCTTTAAATTATCGAAGATTGAAATTTGATCTTGCACGTAGAATCCATATCGGCTTGTCTTTACCCTATTTCCTCCAAAACCAGGTAGTGTATTCTCATCTGGCTTGGGAATTTGTCCGTAAACCGGATTGAAAATATTGATGGAACTCGGTGTTTCAAAATCACCGACTGTGAAAATTCTTTCATTATTGTAGCTGATGTCTGCACCGAATAGAAGAGTGTGTTTGACTGAACCTGTAGCAAACTCACCTACGATGTTTGTTTGGAAGGCGTAGTTTTTATCTTGGCCGTCTTGAGAAGCAAAGACGCGATCGAGGGTGCTAGTTGCATCATCAAAGCCAAATGGAAGAGCGATTACATTGAAATCGTAGTCGTAGGATGAATAGCGAAACGCATTTCGTAGCTTCCAGTTGTTACTGAAACGGTACTCGAAATTGTAGCCAACATTCAAGTATTGAGTGTCTACTCTATCATCGGGTTCGCCGGCAACGCGATCGCGCGGAACGTCAACAACCCGACGACCAATCACAGGCAGTCCATTATCAGCAGCCCGCTTATCATCGATGTATTCAAGAGAAACTGTCAAGTCGGCGCGATCGCTTATTTTCCAAGCAAGCGTCGGCCCAATAAAGAACCGCTGATTGTCTTGGTTAAAGCCCCGATAATTATCACTTGTTTGGTACAATCCGTTCAGGCGGTAAAGCAGGCTGCGATCTGAGGTTAAAGGGCCGGAAATGTCAAAGCGGGGTCGGATAAAACTCTGGTTTCCAAGTTGCAGTTCAGCTTCGTAGAAAGGTTCTGACAGCGGTTGTTTGGATACTAAGTTAATTAAACCGCCTGGTTGAATCTCGCCGAACAAAATTGAAGCTGGCCCTTTCAGAACTTCAACGCGATCGAGGTTGGCGATTTCTGGAAAAGACTGATAATTACCATATCGCCTGAACCCATCTCGCAAGACAGGGGCATCGCCAAAACCCCGAAGGCCGAATGTGGTGCCCCGCCCTGTAAGATTTCCGCCCACTGTGACACCGCTAACGTTGCGGAGTGCCTCATCTAAGCGGGTGACTTGTTGATCTTCTATCACTTCTTGAGGGACAACTTGGATCGACTGAGGAATATCTCGAATTGGCGTGTCGGTTCTCGTCGCAGTGGAAGCATCGGGAGCTCGATAGGGAGTTTGCTGATCGGCGGTGACTATGATATTAATATCTTCTTGGGGACTGGGTGTCACGCCTAAAACTAATCCCCGAGCGCTGTTTACTACCTCTGATGTCGGTGCTGCTTTTATGCCAGTTACACTCACTTGAATCCGATTGCCTTCCAACTGAGTTACTGTTACGGATGCAATTCCTCGATCTGCACTAGAAGCTTGAAATCCCGCACCTGAAGGTAAAGCTAATTGGGCATTTTCAATATCTGCGATCGCGCTTTTTCCCTCTATTCTGGTCGTAGCTTGCAGCACTTGCCCCTCAGGTGTCTCTAGAATTACTTGTAAACCGCTGGCAGTTGGGTTCAATCGCACACCCGTTACTTGTACAACTGATTGAGAGATTTGCACTCCTGAAGAGAAGCTAAAACTTGGTTGCCGCGGCAATAACCCCTCTGCACTGGTGCTGGGTTGCTGGATGTCGTTGACTTTCGCGATTTCTGTTGTTGGCACTAATGGCTGTGCGGATGCTAGTGAGATATTAGACATCTCCACAGACTCTTCTGGGGCAGGCATCTTGCCTGCCATTGACTGTATTTTTACAGTCGATTTGTTAAGAGTAAAACTTTCGCTCTCGCTCGGCTTTGAAGTATCAAATCTCAAGTTGGAATTTGGTTGGTTCTCTTCCCCGACTACAGGAGATTTAACTTCTAACTCTATCGCTTCTATTTCCGAATTTTCTGATCTCTGTATTTTCGATGAAGCTGTTACTAATTCGGCTGTTTCCGCAGCTCTAGCCTGCTCTATTGCTAGCAATGAAGTCAAGTTGGAATTTGGTTGGTTCTCTTCCCCGACTACAGGAGATTTAACTTCTAACTCTATCGCTTCTGTTTCCGAATTTTCTGACATCGGAATTTCCGATGAAGCTGTTACTAATTCTGCTGTTTCCGCAGCTCTAGCCTGCCCTATTGCTAGGAATGACATCGTACCAATTAAACACAAAGAATGGACTAAATTAAAACGTTTCACAATTAAACCTCACACACGAGTAAATAAACTTGAACAGAAATCATGGAACTTATTGCAGGATTACGGTTTTTCTCCTGCCACTAAGATACCTAACCGTTGCTGGGAGCTACGAAGGTTGGTAAACCCAATCTTGGTCAACCAACCATTCTAAGATTGTTGGCTGCGGCCAAATACGTCCGCCACAGGTGACGTAGTAGATTAGAGAAAATAAACTAATTGGTGAACTCAGTTTGCCGCGATCGCCTGGATGAAACATATTATTAACGATCGCGCTGCCACCCGATCGCAGTGCTTGAAATGCCTTTGATAGTGTCAATTCGCACTCCTCAGCTTTCAGGCAATGCAGAATATTAGAGAGAAAAAAAACATCATAATCGGTGTCCCAATCTGTCTCTAGTAAATTGCCTTCAATGTAATGAATGCGCGAACTCAACCCGGCCTCTTCAATTCTTAGTTTACCTGCTTTTATCGCATTAGGCAAATCCAGAATATCAACTTTTAAATCTGGATACTGCTGGCAGAAAGCAATGCTGTATTCAGCAGGCCCACCAGCCACATCCAGCAATCGTTTGGGTGCCGGATTTAGCTTAGCAAACTTTAGTACATTTGGCGCTCCTTGTTGATTACTGCTTTCGATCATCGTGTAGTAGTTTAAGGAGCAAGTGGGAAATTGAGGATCGAAGTGAAAATTAGGGACTTCTCCGGTGCGGATGTCTTCTTCCAGTAACACCATTTGTGGGCTAATATCTCCACCTAATCGCAGGAAATCCTGAATATAACCGCCAGCTTGAGTTAAATATTGCGCTGATTCTTGAGTAAGTTTGTACCGATCGCCTTGGCGGTTTACAAATCCAAAGCCGTCTAGACTTTCTAGCAAAACTTGCATTCCGCGAGCATCGCAATTCATGGTTTTTGCTAGTTCATTAGCAGTTTGGGGATGCTCTTTCAAGGCATCAAAAACTCCCAATCGCACGGCAGTTACTACAGCTTGACTGACTCCCATGCCGAGCATTGCTAATAAAAATGGCGAGAGTTCTTTTCTGGTTTGGAGCGCGATCGCTTCTAGGCTATTTTCTGGTTTTATACTTAGTAGCATTTATTTTCTTCTAGTCTTATTAAAGTTAACATGAGTTTTGAACTTTTTTTGGCCAGAAATAGACTGCTCAACAGAAAGAACCCACTTACTGCTCATGTCACTCTCCTTTGCCACATTTTGTTTTGCCACCACCACAATAAGTCCCCCACCAAGGATTGAATTTAGCCGGATCTTCTTGATCTTTGGT
>NZ_JAUBQD010000130.1:0-4790 GCF_036701085.1 Microcoleus sp. Pol7_A1 | reverse complement strand
CAGGATCAATCGGTGCACGGCCTAACAATTCATTCAAGCCGAACCCGCTTCGCGGGTCGGCTTAATTCAGGCGTTAGCCATGACAAGACACGCCCTCACAATCTTCCTGTCCATCCTCATGACTACTCAAGCATTTGCCCAGGAGTGGGCAACCGCAGTCTCTAGGCACCATACTGAGGACCGCGCCATTGTGTTTCGGTACGTAAAGACCTTCACTCCTCAATTCAACCGTTCCAGCCAACCCGATCGGATCATTCTTGTCTGGAACTATAAGTCAGACAGCGGAATGCCATCTGTGAAAGAGCGGCAGATGATGGACAAGCTGGAGGACTCACTTTCGCCCACCATTGAAGGTGATGGCTTCGCTACTCTAGCGCTGGTTTCCACGGGAGAGAACTCTCGCGAGTGGATCTACTATGCGCGTTCGGAGGATGAGTTTATGGTCAGGCTCAATGCTGCCCTCAAAGACTCTCCTGAATATCCAATCGAGATTCACGCAGCCCCTGACCCGGCGTGGGAGACCTATGAGGAGTTCTTCTCCGGTCTCTCCGGCGGCCATGGCTAACAATTCATTCAAGCCGACGCCGCTTCGCGGCGCGGCTTAATTCAGGCGTTGGGCCTCATAGTCATGGCTATCGCAGACGCTGACACCGCAATCGAGAGCTTCCTTGAACTTGAGCGTAGGTTTCAAGACTTCATTCGGGTAGTGCCGATTGCTCCAGAGCACAATCGCGTCCACTCGCCGGTCTTGGCATCGATTCTGCTCGATGCATGTAGCCTCTTGGAAACCGTGCTTAAGTCCACGATGGACAACGTCAGATACGACAACGTCACGAACATCACCGTCATTCGGGCGAGGCGCTATTCTCAGGCCCCTCCGTATCTAAACATCGGCGATCTCCGTACAGTGTTTCGGCCAGATACCTTCTACGCGAAGCCTGTCTGGTACCTCCCTCGGGGTGAATCGTCTTACCCTTGGCACGTTTGGCGGCTTGCGACTGGGCAGCCCCGCTGGTGGAAGGCATACAATGCAGTAAAACACTCACGCTTTCAGAAGGCCTCGCAGGCGACTCTTCTCACGACTTTGCACGCGCTGAAGGGTTTATTTCTTGCGCTAGTGCAATCTCTGGAGTTTAGAGCGCGCCTCATCGAGCGTGGAATGTTGCGGTGCAATCTTGTTACGACAACACAGCTGGTCGCGCATGCAGTCGCATGGGAGCCTATCCCGGTCGCTTGGGCTGTGCCAGTTGTCGTGCGCTCCGAGTTGTTTGGGTACAAGTTCCTGGCGAATGGTTCGCCAAGCAAGTCAAGTTATTCAACCATTTTCTTGTAGTCGCGATGATGCCCAACTATGCGTTCAAGCGGACCGCCGGGAGGTGCTTCGATGTTCATTGATGCGAGGTCGGCCGGCGGCCGCTTAACTCGGCGTTGGACCTCATGAGAACGCTTCCCGCAATCTTCTTGCTTGTGTCCGCAGCACTGCTCGGCGCGTGCACGTCCAGCCCTGTCAACCCGATGGGAGACCCTTGGGACCAGCAGTGCTATCCCGGATACGAAGCCGACGTCCTGGTGCTTTCAGGCATCGACGCAACTGATTGTGGAATTCTTCCGCGAAGAGGAGCCCACGTCGTCACGCCGAGTCCACAAGAGTGCCTTTCCTCCGCCCTGACTACTGAGATGCCATTTCGTGCCGGCCATGCCAGTCATGGAGACGATTCCCTCTTCTGCGATACCGTCGTACGTGACCAGGATGGCACCATTTGGTCAGTGTTCTACGACTTCGATGTAACCGGCCAGATGCGATCGGACGGGCGAACCGCATCCTTGTGGGTTTCTCGGTGCACGAGCATAGTAATGGAGCCTGGCACCATCGGGCCAGGGAGCTTCTTCCGTGCAGTCGGATGCACCGAGGACAGGGCTGCGCTCTCTCGAATCCTTGAAGCTCGGAAAGCGCACTCGCGCTGAGGCCCAACTATGCGTTCAAGCGGACCGCTGAGGATATGCTTCGTTCTTCCGGACCGCTGGCGGTCAGCGGCCGCTTAACACGGCGTTAGGCGCAGATGAAAGTACCTCGCAATCCCGCTCGAAGCTACCTGATCGCTCACGCGTGCTTTCAATGCCGCAAGAGTTTCAAGGTTTCCCCGCGGCCGGAGTTCTCGGCGTCGTGTCCCCATTGCGGCGGAGCAATCTTCGAGATGGGGCGCTCCTTCAGAGCGCCTGCGTCGCGGGACTTGGAGCAATGGGCAAAGGTCGAGGCTCTCTATGCAGCTGGCTTCCGCTTTTCCAGCTACAGGAGTGCCGACGGCCCGCCGCTCCCGGATCGGCTTGCCGAGGTAGAGTCATTCATCCGCAACAACCCGGCGCATCCGCTTCGAGTGGCTGCGCCTAACAACTCGCTCAAGCGGACCAATCAATCGCTGCGCGATTGATGTGGACGCTTAGCTCCAGCGTTAGATTGCTCATGGGCAGCTCTTCGCTAACGGTCGGCGCAACCTACTTCGGCTAACGTTTGCCGATCGAGACCTCACGATGCCTGGTGTGCAGCCACTGGTGTTCCTCGGCGAAGTCGACGACCAGATCGGTGGAAAGGCACTCGCCTTTCAGGACACCGTTTCGTACGTGCGCTTTGGATCTCGTCTCTCTGCCTCACAGGGCATTGACGAAATGGAGGTCTGCTTCATACCGTACGAGGAAGTTGGCTCGAACGTTCTCACCATCGAGCAGGCCGCGAGCCAAGTCGCCGCCGCAGCTCAGCGCGCGATCGCTCTTGGTCATCCGGTTCTTCCGGTCCTTCGGGAAGCTTGGCGATGAGTAATCTAACCATGTGTTCAAGCCGACCGCGCAGTCACCGCTTTCGCAATCTGCCAGTCCGCGCATGCGCGGCGGCTTAACACGGCGTTAGGCGTCCATGGAGCCTTCATCGTTCATTGTGGAGTTCTATCCCCACCTGTCCGAGAAGGACTGGCATAGCTTCATGCTTGCAGTCGGCACGGCCGGTGCCATTAGTCACTGGCAGTCGTCCCATCGGGTGGAATTAACTTGCATCAGGCGTAGTCGGCTCCAGCATGTGGGGTACATCGTCTATCGGACCGCGGATCCATCATTTGGCAAGGTGGTCGGAGTTACAGGAGAGGCTCAATCTAGGGCAAGCGCATATGCCCGGAGCGCCTAACCAATCATTCAAGCCGACGCCTTCGGCGCGGCTTAACTCAAGGTGTTAGCCATCAAATGAGCGCTCTCGGCACATTGTTGTCATTCTTCGCGCTGCCGGCTGATGCGCAGGTAGAGATTTTGCCTGACGTTCCAGCAGAATTCGGCGTGCCGGGATACTTCGTTGTGCAAAACCCGCTTTCGTTAGCCGCAGGAGCGCTCTTGTCAGCTGTTGCACCACCGCACGCCGACAGTGCTTCCAGCTACTTGGAGCGAACTGGGTTGTCGTTGGATGCCGAGCTGCCACCCTCACTTAACGAGCTTTCCGCGCTAGTCGCTCTCATAGCAACGCATCGTGATGCGGATTGGCTTTTCAACCAGAAGGCACTTCGTAGGAGGGCAGAGTGGGCATTGGTTCGAAGGGTCGCATCCGTCGCTGTTCGCGATCTACATCTGAGCGGCTGTTGTACGTCGGCAGAGGTTAGGCGCGTCTTGCAAATTGAGGCTCGCCGTGTTGATGGCTAACTATGCGTTCAAGCGGACTGCGGGGAGAGGCTATCGTGTTTCCTGATGCTGTATCGGCCCGCAGCCGCTTAACGCGGCGTTAGGCCCCACTCCAACCTCAATGGCAAGATCATTCCAAGTGCTCGTTTCGCTCGGCTATCTTGCGGCCATAGGTAGCGGCGTATTCCTTGGCTTGGTCTGGTGTGGAGGCTACGTATGGCACGAGCAGCTCGCCTTCTGGACGCTTGCGGCATTCGCGGCCGCAATTTTGACCTTGCCGCCCTACTGGACCCCACGAATCCGCTATCGGATCCTGCTGGCCGCGTTGTTGCCTGTTCTGTTCCTGCTGTCGCAGGCCCTTGCCTCGCCCTTCTATCTTGGCTTTGGCACCGCATCCGAGTATTTTGCGGGCGTAGTTCATGCTCTCCGGTACGGGCCGTGCTAGTGGGGCCTAACTCATCATGTATGGACTCCCCCGTCAACCGCTGACGAGTCGGCTGTTGTTTGGTTCCTGCTGACCCGCTCTTCTTGCGCCTGAGCAAGCGGCTGCATTCGTGTATTCGGCTTTATTGGACGCGTTTGGTCCGAGCCATGATGGGATCCGCGAAGCAGGGCCATTCGTTCAAGCGGCCACGAGGACCAGAAGAGTTATCGGCTTGGCTGCTTCGGGGACCGTCGCACAGGCATCAGGTTGAAGCGGTGCAGCGCGTGAAGGGGTGGGTTCGTTTGTCTGGGGTGTGGACTCAGTGCGCGCGATGCGCGCTGAGGTGGTTGGGGTCAAAGTACTGGCCGTGGCGGTCCGCGGCCCAGAGGCGCCGGACGGTCTTGTTGGCGAGCGCGACCGCGGCTTTGTTGTGGCCGGCGCGTTCGGCCAGCGCCAAGGCCCACTCCTGGGTTCGGTCGAGCGGTTTTCCCTGTTTCTGGGCGAGCTTCGCGGCCAGCAGCGCAGACCGTGCGCCGTGAATCAGCAGGGTGCGCAGGTCGCTGTCGCCGCGTTTGGTCATGCGCCCGAGTCGTCGCGTGTTGCCGCTGGAGTGTTCGCGTGGCGGCAGGCCGAGTGCGCTGGCGACGTGGCGCCCGGAATCGAAACGCGCGAGTTCGCCGACCGAGGCGCTCAGCGCGGTCGCCGTCAGTAG
>NZ_JAUBQD010000129.1:0-4825 GCF_036701085.1 Microcoleus sp. Pol7_A1 | reverse complement strand
ATGTCGCTCATGTTTCTGTGTAAAAAATGTTTCTTATGTTCTTTTACCACATAATGTTACTATTTTGGAGATGTCTACTGTTGACTCGACTTTACAATTCCGATGCTACCGGAATTGATATCAGTTGTTATTAATTATTAGTAATTGGTAATTGGTTATTTGTTACCAATTACCAATGACTAATGACTACTGACTAATGACTAATGACTCTTTTTAAGCTCTTAGCTGAACAGGCATCACCAAGAATGTAGCATTGACTCCGCCCAAAGGCTGGAAAATTACGGGGGCCAAAGCACCGTTTAATTGCAGTTGAATTTCTGGGGATTGAGCCGTTTTTAAGATATCAACTAAGTATTTCACGTTGAAAGCAATATCTATGCTGTCTCCTGAAATCTGGGCCGGCATTGACTCTTTGCCGGAGCCGACATCTTTAGCATCTACCGACAAAGTGATTTCCTGATTCTCCTCGTCGATGCTGCATTTGAGAATATTATTTTTTTGGTCTGCAAACACGGCAATTCTTTCTACTGCTGCTAAAAACGATCGCCTTTCTAAGGTAATTTGCCGCTCAAAGGAGGGCGGAATCAACTGCCTGTATGCGGGATATTGCCCTTCCAAGGTACGAGTTGTCAGCCGCTGGTCTGCCCATTCAAACACTACTTGACCGTGTTCAAAATGCAGGGTGACAGGTTCAGTCCACTGTCGCATCACCAGCATTCTTTCTACTTCGCGCAATGCTTTAGCGGGGACTGTCACCTCAAATTCTTCTTGGGTTTCTTCGCCTTCAGCTTTTTCATTGGCAGTTTGAACTACTGCCAATCTGTGGCCGTCTGTAGCTGCAAATTCCAAGCAATCTTGCAATACCTTTAAATGCACGCCTGCAAGTACCTGTTTTGCCTCGTCGGGGCTAGTAGCAAATAAAGTTCCTTTGAGTCCTTCTATCAAGGCTTCCGGCGGCAATTTGAGGATTGTTCCTGCTTCAATTGCTGGCAATTCTGGGAATTCTTCCGGGCCCATGCCTCTAACTTGGTAGCTGCCAGAACTGCAAGTGAGATATGCTACGGTGTCCCCCGCTTCGTCTTCTAAAGTAATCTCTCCATCTGGGAGTCTCGAAACAATATCGTTAAGCAATTTAGCGGGTATTGTAAAACTTCCGCCGCCAGTTACTTCTGCTGCGAAGCTGGTACGAATGCCCAAACTGAGATCGAAAGCTGTCAAGCTAACCCGCTGATTTTCCTCATCCGCTACTAAGAGCACGTTGGCGAGTACCGGATGTGTCGGGCGGGAGGGAACGGCCCGACTCACCAACGAGAGGTTGGCGTTGAGGTCACTTTGGGTGCAAACCAATTTCATGGTAGGAAGGTTAATTAACCGGATTTGAAACAGAAACAAATCGTATCACAGAAAGCCGGCGGGTCAGTTTTTCTGTGTGTAGGGCTTAAGCATGGGGCTAGAAACCGGGTTTCTAAGCAAAATTTTGCCTGTAAAAACGAGAAATCTTCGTAGAAACCGGGTTTCTGAGGTCAACGCGCGTCGCGAACTATTTGTGTTGGGTGTGCAGGGATCGCCTGTTTTTATTATTTATTAAATTATTTTTGTGTCGATCGCCCTGTGGAAACTGTGGAAAAAAAAGCTAACTGCTTGCTGGGAATCACTTGTAGGTAATAAATACCTGTGGAAAACTTGTGGAAAAGCTGTTGAGGTCGATCGCGCATTTTTGTGCAAAAACTGTTTCGGGCGATCGAGTAAAGTTTTCCACAAACAAAGGGCAACTTTTCCACAGGTTTTTCCACAGGCAAGCTGCTACGCATAGAGATTGTCTGTTATCGGAGAGTTACCCCTTCGATGATGCGGATCTTGAAATCGCTGCATAGAGTCATTGGTGTGACAACTGACAACTGACAACTGACAACTGACTAATGACTTTTTCTCAAGTTTTGCGGCTGACAACATTAATTCGATCGCTCAACTGACGCAAAGTTTGGGCCAAATTCGGGTCAGTGTTCCGCAACTGAGCAATTTTGTCACAACTGTAAAGCACAGTCGTGTGATCTTTGCCGCCGAACACTTCGCCAACTTTCGGCAAACTCAAACCAGTATGCTGCCGAATTAAATACATCCCTATTTGACGGGCGAGACTAATTTCTCGCCTGCGGGAAATACCTTTCAAATCTTCAACAGAAACATCAAACGCCTCGGCCACAACTGCAATTACTGCATCTGGCGTCGCCTCTACGCTTTCAGTTTGCGGGTTCAAAACCGGGGTGATATTCTCCACGGTCATCGGCAAACCGGTAATTGAAAGATAAGCTACCGCCCGAATCAAAGCACCTTCTAATTCCCGAACGTTGGAAGTGTAACTCGAAGCAATGTACTCAATGACATCTCGCGGCAGCCGCATATTTTCATACTCGGCTTTTTTCTGCAAAATTGCCATCCGAGTTTCCAAGTCTGGCAATTGAATGTCGGCAATTAATCCCATTGAAAATCGGGAACACAAACGCTCTTGCAGGCGGGGGATTTGCTGCGGCGGACGGTCAGAAGCTAAAACTACTTGGTTTCCCGATTCGTGCAAAGTATTAAAAGTATGAAAAAATTCTTCTTGAGTGTATTCTTTGCCTTCAAGAAATTGGATGTCATCTATTAATAAAACATCGGCTGCTCGATAATGATCGCGGAAAGTTTGCATACTGTCTTTCCTAATTGCGGCGATTAAATCGTTAGTAAATTTCTCAGTAGAAACGTAAAAAATCTTGGCGTTGGGGTCAATTTCCAAGCGATAATGACCGATCGCCTGCATCAAATGAGTTTTGCCCAAACCAACGCCACCGCACAAAAATAGGGGATTGAATTCTCGGCCCGGAGACTCGGCTACCGCGAGGGAGGCCGCGTGAGCCATGCGGTTGTTGGAACCGACGACAAAGCGGGAAAAGAGGTATTTCGGGTTTAAATTGGCGGGCTTGGGGGGATGAAGCGAGTGGCTTTCCGGGATATCGGCGATGGGGGAGGGCCAAATCATGGCGGAGTCACTGCTGCCACCTGTTTCGTTTCCTCCGGCAATTGTCAAGTAAATGTCTACGGGATAGCCGAGAATTTCTTCGACTGCATCGGCAATGGTTTTGACGTAATATTTTTGCAACCAATTGCGAGCAAAGGGGTTGGGGGCGCTGACGATCAAACAGTTATTTTCGAGTTGTTCGGCCCTGGCAGTTTTGATCCACGTCTCAAAGCTAGGTCTGCTCAGTTGTACCTGGAGACGTTCAAGTATCTGATTCCACAGACTTTCGAGGGGAATGTCCACTGCTCACCTCTGCCGATCGGCATTCAAGATATTAATTCTACACTCTAGAGAGTTTAGTCCTCAGATGCTAAAGTTTAAGGGAGTCTGCCGTAGCTTGCGGGGCGGGACGCCATCGCCAAAATTTTTGCCGCTCTGCAGCCCAAAGCAGGTATCGGGGAGCGGCTCAGCAAATATTTAGATTTGGCAGGAAAGCCTAAAAACGTGGCCATGAAGAGTTCTACTGGCAAATTTTGGAAGCAACCGGCAATTTACATATTGCTGCTGGTAACGGGAGCCGGGGCCGCCATGTTGGGCGATCGTCTGACGGTTTCTCAATTTCGTGCAAATTCGGGCGATTCTGGACAAAGGGCCGTGGAACCGAAATTGCAACTGCCTCCTAATACAAAGGATCGAGCTAGCAAAGTCTTGCCGCCTGCTTCCTTGTCGGGCGATGCAGGTAATGTGAATTTTATTGTGGCTGCGGTGGCAAAAGTTGGTCCTGCAGTGGTTCGGATCGATGCTTCGCGACGGGTGAAACCGGGAAATAGAGGGCTGTCGCCGGAAGATTTTTTTGGGATAGAACCGAATTCGGGCGGCCGGGGCGGGATCGAACGGGGCACTGGTTCGGGTTTTGTCATCGGTGCCGACGGCGTGATTCTCACTAACGCTCACGTTGTAGAGGGAGCCGATACGGTAAATGTAACTCTCAAGGACGGCCGCAGCTTTCAGGGGCAGGTGTTGGGGGCGGATAAGGTGACGGATGTGGCTGTGGTGAAGATTGAGGCGAACGCTCTGCCTGTAGCGGCGATCGGCAATTCGGATAAGCTATTGTCTGGGGAATGGGCGATCGCCATCGGCAATCCTTTGGGTTTGGACAATTCCGTAACTGCCGGGATTATTAGCGCTACGGGACGATCGAGCTCTGATGTGGGCGTGCCCGACAAGCGGATCGGTTTTATTCAAACAGACGCTGCAATTAATCCGGGGAATTCCGGCGGTCCGCTGCTGAATGCTTCGGGCCAAGTTATTGGCATGAATACGGCGATTATTCAAGGTGCTCAAGGATTGGGGTTTGCGATTCCCATTCAGGCGGCCCAACAGGTGGCGAAGGAACTGATTACGACGGGGAAAGTCGAACACGCTTATTTAGGCATTGAAATGGCGACGCTGAATCCAGAGGTTAAGCAGCAAATTAACAGCAATGCTAACAGCAGTCTGCGAGTTGCAGTCGATCGGGGTGTGGCTATTGTTAGCGTTGTTCCTAATTCTCCCGCAGCAGCAGCCGGTTTGCGCGCTGGAGATGTGATTCAAAAAATTAATAATCAGCCGATTATTCAGTCGGAAGCTGTTCAGGATTTCGTGCAAAATGCTAAGGTTGGCGGTCTGTTGCAAATGGAAATCAACCGCAACGGGCAAATAGTTAAATTGACTGTTAAACCGGGGAGTTTACCGGTTCAAAAAGTTGGATAAGAAGGAAGAAGGAAGAAGGAAGAAGGAAGAAGGAAGAAGGAAGAAGGAAGAAGGAAGAAGGAAGAAGGAAGAAGG